>NZ_SJOR01000016.1:0-48304 GCF_012027715.1 Massilimicrobiota sp. SW1139
GTGATTGCTCACTTCTATACACCTGGCTTACCAAGTAATTTAAACATATTTTTCTTATAAACTTCAACACCTGGTTGATTGAATGGATTGACACCTAATAAGTATACTGATAAAGCACAAGCTTTTTCAAAGAAGTATACCATGTATCCAAATGAATATGGAGTTAATTCATCGAGTGTGATTTGAATGTTAGGAACATTTCCAGTATTGACATGAGCATCAATTGTTCCTTCACATGCTTTTTTATTAACATAATCAACAGTTTTTCCTGCAAGATAGTTTAAGTTATCTAAGTTATCAGGATCACTAGGAATTTCTAAATCAGAAATTGGATTTGCAATTTTTAAAATAGTTTCATATAAAACTTTGCTTCCTTCTTGAATAAATTGTCCAAGTGAATGTAAATCAGTTGAGAAAGTTGCACTTGTAGGTAAGATTCCTTTTCCTTCTTTTCCTTCTGATTCACCGAATAATTGTTTCCACCATTCAGCAGTTTGTGCTAACTGTAATTCATAAGTTACAAACATTTCAGCAGGATAACCTTGTTTTGATAACATTTGTCTTGCAACACCATATTGATAAGCGCTATTTTTGTCTAAGTCAGGATTGCTGTATTCTTCTCTTGCATCAGCAGCACCTTTCATCATAGCATCAATATCAATACCTGCCATAGCGATAGGGAATAAACCAACAGCAGTTAAAACAGAATAACGTCCACCAACATCATCAGGGACAACAAATGTTGTATATCCTTCGTTAGTAGCTAAAGTTTTTAATGCTCCTTTTTCTTTATCAGTAGTTGCAACAATTCTTTTTCTTGCAACTTCTTTACCTTTTGTTGATTCTAGTAATTCTTTAAAGATTCTAAATGCAATAGAAGTTTCAGTTGTTGTTCCAGATTTAGAAATAACATTAATTGCGAATTCTTTATCTTTTACATATTCTTTGACTTGAGATAAGTAGTTAGAAGAGAATGTATTTCCAATATAAATAATTTGCACAGAATGAGTAGGGTATAAACCATTTAAGGCTTCAATGGCAGCTCTTGCACCTAAATAAGAACCACCAATACCACATACTAATAAAACATCAATTTCATCTTTTAACTCATTAACTTTTGCTTTAATAGCTTCAACTTCATCTTTATCATAGTTTACAGGTAAGTCAACCCATCCTAAGAAGTCACTTCCTTGTCCAGTTTTGTTATGGATCATATCATGAATTTGAGCAACTTGTTCTTTGTATGAGTCCATACTTTCAGTTAATTTTGCTTTTGATAAATCAACTTTAATCATCATTCTTCCTCCTTGATTACGCCTAGAGTTATCCACTCAGGCAATTTTTCTTTTAATGGATAAAATCCTAAAGGTGTTTCTTGTATCTTTTCTCTCTGGTTTTTATAAGCTCTTTTGTATTTTCTTTTCGCCATATGAACAGCTTTTAAAGAAAGCTTGGCTTGATGTGTTGTATGATCAATATCAATCACTTTTACACGAATAACTTCGCCAACATGTACAAAATTTTCTACATTTCTAACGAATTTATCAGATATTTCAGAGATATGAATTAAACCAGAAGATTGATCAGGTAAAGATGCAAATGCACCATAAGGTTGAATTCCCGTAATGGTTACATCAATAATATCACCAGTTTTGACACGATGCTCCATTGACAGCCCTCCAATCACACTCATTATAGCATAAAGTCATATTTGTGGAAAGTGAAATCAAAGCATTGGACTTTTATTCTTAAAAAATTGTGGTATAATAAGAAAGATTTATAGAGGAGGCTGAAATCATGGATCAAGAAGCAGAAATTAAAAAAGTGATACATAAATTAAGACCTTATTTACAAAGAGATGGTGGAGACATTGAATTTGTAAAATTTGAAGATGGAATTGTTTATGTACAAATGCATGGTGCCTGTGCTGGATGTATGATGTTGGATGCAACTTTAAAGGATGGTGTCGAACAGATTTTAATTGAAGAAGTTCCAGGAGTTTTAGAAGTTCAGGCTATTTAATAAAAATTGAGAAAAATTTGAGAAAAAAACGACGAAAAATATATTATAATTATATTATGTGATAATATCACTTGATTTATAACAAACATTCTTATATACTTAGAAAGTCTTGTTTTGTAGAATAATGTCTACTTATTACGGTTAAAATAAGATTGGTGATAAGAATGAACAGAAAACAAGAACAATTAAAAATTGCATCAATTCTTTATGACTTAGGATTAGACATGGAATTAATTGAAGCTATGACATCTTTAAGTCATGAGGATTTAAAAAAATTATATCAATAATAAAAGCTCTTATTAAGAACCACGAGATGAGGATCTATGAAGTGGTGGCAACCCTTGTATAAAGAAGGTGCCTTACCTAGCAAGTTAGACTTGAACAATAAGAGGAAAGAAAGCTTTCCTCTTGAAAGCTTTTTTTATTGAAAAGTGGGAGGAGAAAAATGAAGAAAATTTTATTTACGTCTGAATCAGTTTCAGAAGGACATCCTGATAAAGTCTGTGACCAAATCAGTGATGCTATTTTAGATGCCTGTTTGGCTGAAGATCCATATTCACGTGTAGCATGTGAATGTTTTACAACAACAAATCTTTTGGTCATTGGTGGTGAAATTACAACACAGGCAGAGGTTAATTATGAACAAATTGCCAGAAATGTATTATGTCAAATCGGATATACAAGTGATGAGATTGGGATTGATGGTCATCATTGTGAAATTAAAAATGTTATAGGTATACAGTCAAGCGATATTGCTTTAGGAACGAATAAAGAAGTTGGAGGAGCAGGCGATCAGGGAATTATGTTTGGCTATGCTTCCAATGAAACAGAAGGATATATGCCTTTACCAATTTCTATTGCGCATCACTTGGTACGTTATGCAACTGAAAAACGCCATAGTGGTGAATTCCAATGGGCTAGACCAGATATGAAATCACAAGTGACAGTTGATTATACAGATGCTTTGCATCCCCGTATTGATACAATTTTAATGTCTATTCAACATGATTCTGATTTTGATGAAAAAGCTTTTAAGGATTATATTCAAAATGTCATTATGCAAGATGTTGTGAAAAAATATGGCATGAATACAGATTATAAAGTTTTGATTAATCCAACAGGACGTTTTGTCATTGGAGGTCCTCATGGCGATACAGGACTAACAGGTCGTAAAATTATTGTTGATACTTATGGAGGTTCTGCAAGACATGGTGGAGGTGCTTTCTCTGGAAAAGATCCTTCTAAAGTTGATCGTAGCGGTGCTTATATGGCAAGATATATGGCTAAAAATATTGTGGCAGCCGGACTTTGTGAACGTATTGAAATTCAATTGTCTTATGCTATTGGGGTCAAAGAGCCAACAAGTGTCTTTGTCGAAACTTATGGAACAGAAAAAGTATCAAAAGATGTTATTTTACAGGCTATTGAAAATGAATTTGATTTGACACCACAAGGTATTATTGATACTTTACAATTGCTTAGACCTATTTATCAAAAAACAGCAGTCTATGGTCATTTTGGTAGGGGAGATATTGATCTTCCATGGGAAAAATTAGATCGAGTAGAAAGTTTAAAAAAATATTTATAAGCTCCTAACGGGGCTTTTTTAATTTTTGAGCGAAATGAGTGTTTTTTATATGACAGAAATGGTATAATAAGATTAACGAAGGAGGAATATTTATGAAAGTCAGTATAAGAGGAAAAAATATTGCACTAACTGAAGGGATTGAAACAAAAATCAATAAAAAGCTCAGCATGTTAGATAAGTATTTCATTGTCAGTGATAATGTTGAAGCAAAAGTTTTGATTCGTACTTATCCAGTTGGTCAAAAAATTGAAGTGACTATTCCAACAGAATATGTATTATTAAGAGCAGAAGTTGTTGATAATGATCTTTATAATGCTATTGATTTAGTTATCGACAAATTAGAAGGACAAATTAGAA
The DNA here is from genome assembly GCF_012027715.1 of Massilimicrobiota sp. SW1139. NCBI lineage: Bacteria > Bacillati > Bacillota > Erysipelotrichia > Erysipelotrichales > Erysipelotrichaceae > Massiliimicrobium > Massilimicrobiota sp. SW1139. The sequence continues at coordinate 3,968 of NZ_SJOR01000016.1, forward strand.
AGTATAAAACGAGATTAAGTCGTAAATCTAAAGATAATAAACTCGCATTTAATGTTGCTTCTATTGAACCTTTAGAACATGAGGAAGAAGATGTTATTGTCAAAACAAAATCAATCAGTCCTAAACCAATGGATATGGAAGAAGCGATTATGCAAATGGAATTGATTGGACATTCATTCTTTGTTTATCGTGATGTAGAAACAAATGAAATCAGTGTTGTTTATAAAAGACATAATGGTGGTTACGGACTTATTGAAACTCATGAAGCACAATAAAAAAGCTCTATACAGAGCTTTCTAGAAGATACCCTTGATGGGTATCTTTTTCTTTCATCAATTTATCAATATCATTAAGAATTGTTACTTTTTTGATTGACCATAAAGGTGCGACTAAATCTTGTAATGGTGCATCTCCGGTCAGTCTTTCAATCACAACATGACTAGGAATATACTGCAATTGGTCAACAACTAATGAAATATAGTCTTCACGCGTTAACATAGGAAAAGGTTGTTTTTGATATAAACGATGTAAAGCGGTATTTTTCAGCATATAAAGATTGTGAATTTTAAGTCCTTGAATATCTAATTGACCAACCTGTTTTGCTGTCTCTAACATCATATCATATGTTTCATAAGGTAGACCATTAATGATATGAACACAAACATCTAAATGGCGTTTTCTTAAACGATCAAGTCCTTCTAAAAAAGTCTGATAGTCGTGTCCACGATGAATCAGTTTGGCTGTCTGATCATGGATAGTCTGTAAACCAAGCTCTATGTATAAATCACATTTTTGAGATAATTGATATAGATAATCACAAATATCATCATCTAAACAGTCAGGACGTGTTGCAATCGCAATGCCAACAACATCTTTCATATCAACAAATGGTTCAAATCTTTCTTTGAGTTGAGCGACAGTACCATATGTATTGCTGTTGGCTTGAAAGTATGCAATAAACTGACAATCAGGCCATTTTTGACGCATTATCGAAGAAATATCGTGAAATTGTTTTTGTAAAGAATCTTGGACATTTCCAGCAAAGTCGCCTGAGCCAGAATCTGAGCAGAAAATACAGCCTCCATACCCGCATGTTCCATCTCGGTTAGGACAGGTAAAACCTGCATTTAAAGATACTTTCGCAACTTTATGATGATATTTATTTTTTAAAAAATAGTTATATGTATGATAGCGTTTGTTATCTAATGTATAAGGAAATTGATTCATAGCATCACCCGCTAAGATTATAACATAAAGGAGAATAGAATGTTAGAGTTAAAAAATATTTATAAGCAATATGAAACAACCCCAATTCTCAATCATATTTCTATTTGTTTTCCAGACACAGGAATGATTGGAATTCAAGGAAAAAGTGGTTGTGGAAAAAGTACACTTTTGTATATTATGGGATTATTGGATGAAGATTATGAGGGAGATATTCTTTTTAATCATGAAAAAATTGAAGATAAAGAAAAGTTTATATGCGAACATATGTCTTTTATGATGCAAAATAAAGATTTTATTTCTTCTTTAACCATTAAAGAAAATATTATTTTGCCTTGCCATATCAGTCATCTTCATTATAGTTCGTCATTGCTTCAAAAAGTTGTGAAACGACTTGGTATACAAGATTTGTTGTCCCGCTATCCTTCGCAATTATCTGGTGGTCAAATGAAAAGAGCATCTCTTGCGAAGGCGTTATTAAAGCAGTCCGATATTATTTTATGTGATGAACCGACTGGGGCTTTATATCATCATCAGGCTCAAGACGTTATGAAATATTTAAAAATGATTTCTCAAGATGCTTTGGTTATTATTGTTTCGCATGATCCACAGTTGTTACAGACATATTGCGATAGTGTATTGACATTAGAAGATGGTCAATTAAAAGGACATATGAAGCAATCTCAAAAGCCAAAAGAAATATCTTTAAAGAAACACCAGCATCATACTTTATGGTTTTATCCTATCAGACAAATAGTCTATCAAAGAAACAAACTCATGTTTCTTTTTTTATTTCAATGGATAGTGATTGTAGCGTTCTTTTTGATTGTAACAGCTATTTTTGGAGCGTTTGAAGCAACGTCTCAAAGTGAGCAACAAGCTGTTTTAAAAAATATCATAAATGTTGAAAACAAAGATGGGATGCCATTTGAAACAATGCTTTCTCATGAAGATATTGCTTATATAGATTATGGTTATCAATTAGAACAATATCAGCTTTGGCAGTCCCAACAGGAAATCGAAGATACTGCCTTATATTTTTTACCAGTGCAAAACACACATGTTCGTTTATTGAAAGGACGTTTTCCACAGGAAGCTCATGAAATTGTTGTCAGTCAGTCATTTGATCAAAAATATCATCAGCAGTCCATTGTTTTAACATATCAACAAAAAAGTATATCTTTAACAGTTGTGGGCGTTCTTCAAAAAGATTTTTTCAGTCAAAATGAAATTTATCTCAATCATACATTGAAACAAGAAATGCCAGAATTGATGAATAATCGTGAATTGATTGTAGAAAGTCAATTCAATAAAAATGAAAGTTTATATCAGACATTATCTAAAGACTATATTGTTTATAGTGAAATTCAAGAAAGAGTATCAAGTTATCAATCTTTATTGTCTTTAGCTCAAATAGTAGCAATGATTTTCATTGGAATGAGTTTGTTGATATCACTGATATTAATTGGAATTGTAGAATCCATTATTTATTTTGAAAGAAAACATGATATTGCATATTTATTATCACTAGGTATTTCATCTTTCAGACTGTTTATATTATCTCTTTTTGAGGCGATGCAATTGGGGTTGATTATTGCTGGTGGAGGTTGTTTGCTGGCGATGGTTATATATGAATATATCAATCATGTTGTGAATATTTCGCAATATGTTTCTTTTTCATTATTGTTAAAGCCTATCTTTTATTCACGCTATGATTTATATGTGATTATTTTTATGATTTATCTTGTGATGAGTGTTTTATCTGTTTTGCATCCTGTTAGAAAAATGATGAAAATGACGAAGATTGATGTTTTAAGGGAGGAATAATATGCTTGAAGTTCAACATATTTCAAAAAGATATCTCTATCAAAAAGTCTTGGATGACATATGTATGTGTTTTCCAACTTCAGGCATTGTTGCGATTGTGGGTCCTAGCGGTTGTGGAAAAACAACCTTATTACATATTCTAGGAGGTATTGATACTGATTTTCAAGGTGATATTTTATGGAAAAACAAGAGTGTTAAGCATCATTTGACACGTTATCGACGCCATCATGTCAGTTTTATCTTTCAACAGTTTCATCTGATTATGTGGCTATCTGTAAAACAAAATATAAGTTTACCACGTTTTTTTCATAAACAGGAAAAAGCATCATTATCACTGGCTTTAGAAACATTAAAAAATCAGTCTTTGCGTTCACTTTCACTTGGACAAAGACAGCGTCTGGCATATTTAAGAAGTCACTATCACCGTAGTGATATTCTTTTATGTGATGAACCTACAGGATCACTTGATCCCCAATATGCACAAGCTGTGATGGAATTATTAAAAGAAGAATCTCAACATCGTTTAGTTATTTTGGTATCTCATGATGAAAAGCTGGTAAGCCAATATAGTGATGAAGTTTATAAAATGCAGGACGGACAGATTATTGAGCATATATGCTTTCATGAAACAGAAAAAATTGAACGTTTTCCAACTGTACAAAAGAAGTATTTCTTATGCCATATGCGCCTTGCGTTTGCATCATTATGTTCACATAAGGCACGTTCATTTCAATTGATGATAGGTTTACTATTATCATTATTAAGCATTGTTTTAGCATTAACACTCACTCGTCATCTTGAACAGCAGTTTCATCAATATATTTACTCACTTGTTCCTGCATCAGGAATCAGTTTTCAATCACGTTATCAACAATCTCTGTCTTTAGATTTATTAGATCAGATAAAAAATCAACCTGGAATTATGAAAAGTGAGATGTTTTTAGATGATTATGAATGTTTAGGAATTGGTTTTCAATCTGAAAGATATGAACAATCTCAGACTTTATTTATTGGAGATGATACTTCTCCTTATACATATCTGTCATTAAAATACGGAAATTATCCACAGGCACATCATGAAATTTTATTATCTCTTTCAACTGCTAGACATCTTTGTGGACAGCAGGATGTCGCTTCTTTGATCGGGCAGAATGTTTATGCCTGGTATCAACATGATTGGGAAGTGAAAGGTATTTGTTATAAAATTGTTGGTATTACGAATCAAACTACCGCTCTAGATACACTCTATCAGATGGATCATGCTTACATTTATTTATTGAAAGATATTTATCAATATGAGCTTGAACAGGTGTCATCACATTTAGGAATTGTTTATGTACATCCTGACTATCATAGAGATCATGTTATGAAACAGTTGAAAAAACAATTTCCAGATTATGAATTTTTAGCGATAGGAGAATCGACAACTCAAAATGTATCACAAGTTTTAAATCAAGCGAATATCACCTTGCTGGTTTTTTCTCTTTTGGCTATTTTATCTTCTTTATTTTTGATTGGTGAAGTTATGTTTTTAAATGTGATACAAAAGAAAAAAGATTTAGCTATCATGAAATGTTTTGGAGCCAGTTCTTTAGATATTATTAAAATTGTGCTTTATGAGTCTTTACAAATTCTTATATTAACACAGTCTATATGCATGATTTTGTATTATCAATTGATTCATATGATGAATATCTTTTTACAGAATATGTTTGAAAGTGAATTGTTTTCTATACAGGTAGATATAAATATTATTGCTTTTGTTTTTATTGTTAGTGACTTACTTGTTTTGATAAGTCAGTTACCACCATTGTTGTATATTTTAAAAATGAACACTGTTCAGGCATTAAAAGAGTAAAGAAAAACTTGTTTTTATATAAAAAGTTAGTTATAATAGTACCGTTAATACGATGAAGAGGACAAGTAGATAAAGAATTTGTATCAGAGAGGAAAACGATGGCTGAAAGTTTTCTTACAATGCATTTATTGAATTCACCTTGGAGTGCGACTAATCATCGCCGCGAAGCAGCGTTATTGCAGTAAAGGTGCATAACATTTGTTATGAATTAGGATGGTACCGCGATACAATCGTTCCTATGTGGAACGATTTTTTTATTTGAAGGAGGATATTATGGACGAATTATTAAAGATTAAAGAAGAAGCTTTATTGAAGATTCATGATTGTTCATCATTAAAAGATTTAAATGATTTAAGGGTTTTCTATCTAGGGAAAAAAGGCCCAATGCAATCTGCAATGAAGTCAATGAAAGATATGTCTAAAGAACAACGTGCGTCTTTTGGGCAAGTATCAAATAAGGTTAAACAAGAGATAACACAAGCTATTGAAGAAAAAAGAAAAGTATTAGAAGAAGCTGAAATGCTTAAGAAAATTCAAAATGAAAAAATTGATATTAGTTTACCTGGTAGTCAATTGCCACTTGGAACAATTCATCCTTTAACAATGATTAGAGAAGAATTAGAAGATTTATTTATTGGAATGGGATATAGTATCGCAGAAGGTCCTGAAGTTGAAAGCGATCATTTTAATTTCGAGCTTATGAATTTACCAAAGGATCATCCTGCAAGAGATATGCAAGATACTTTCTATATTGATGAAAATACTTTATTAAGAACACATACATCACCAGTTCAGGCACATGTTATGTTAGCGGCTAATGGAAGAGGACCAATCAAAGTTATTTGTCCAGGAAAAACATATCGCCGTGATGATGATGATGCAACACATTCGCATCAGTTCAGTCAATGTGAAGGATTGGTTATTGATAAAAATATTACCATGGCTGACTTAAAAGGAACATTGGAATTATTTGCGAAAAAGATGTTTGGTGAAAAACGTGAAATTCGTTTAAGACCTTCATATTTCCCATTTACAGAACCAAGTGTTGAAGTTGATATTTCATGCTATAACTGTAATGGAAAAGGATGTTCAATGTGTAAAAATACAGGTTGGATTGAAATTTTAGGTGCTGGTATGGTGAATCCTAAAGTTTTAGAAATGTGTGGATTTGATAGCCAGGTTTATCAGGGATTTGCATTTGGTATTGGATTAGAACGTGTGGCTATGTTGAAATATGGTATTGATAATATTAGAGATTTTTATAGTGGTGATTTAAGATTCTTAAATCAATTTGTAAGAAAGGATTAGACATATGGAAGCAAGTTTAAAATTATTAAATCAATATGTAAAAGTTGATGATTTTTCAGCTCAGGAAATTGCTGATCAATTGACATCTATAGGTCATGAAGTTGAAGGAATGCATGTCTTTGCAAGAGGTGATAAACTTGTTGTTGGATATGTAAAAGAAAAGGTTCCTCATCCTGATAGTGACCATTTAAATATTTGTCAAGTAGAAGTAGGAAATGGAGTCACTCAACAGATTGTTTGTGGAGCTCCTAATGTTGCTGCTGGGCAAAAAGTGATTGTGGCTTTACCAGGATGTGATTTAGGTGATGGGTTTAAAATTAAAGAAGCCAAAATACGTGGTATAGAATCAAATGGTATGATTTGTTCTATTGCTGAACTTGGAATTGATCAAAGATTATTACGTGAACAAGATAAAGCAGGAATTCATGTTTTAGATGCTGATGCTCCAGTTGGTGAAGAGGCTTTAAAATATATGGGGTATGATGATACTGTTTTAGACATTGGTTTAACACCAAATCGTGCTGATTGTATGGCAATGATTGCTTTGGCTTATGAAGTAGGAGCATTGTTAAAAAGAGATGTTCATGTTCCAGAAATGAAAACTTTAAATGAATTAGAAAGCGATATTGAAATTGATGTACAAACAGATTTATGTCCATGTTTTGGGGCTAAACTAGTCAAAGGTGTTCAAACTAAGGAATCACCAGAATGGCTAAGAACATTTTTAATGGCAAGTGGTATTAAGCCAATTAATAATATTGTAGATATTTCTAACTTTGTTATGTTAGAAACAGGACAACCTATTCATATGTATGATTATGATAAGTTAAAAGAAAAACGTTTTGTTATTAAGACTGGATTCCATCAAAAAGCAACATTATTAGATGGTAAAGAATATGAAATCTTACCTGAAGATATTATTGTTTCTACTGATCAGGGAATTGGATGTGTTGCTGGTGTTATGGGTGGTGATGACACAAAGATTGATGAAAATACAGTGAATATTGTCATTGAAGCTGCAACATTCCATGGAGCTACATTAAGAAATACAGCACGTCGTTTAAATTTATTAACAGATGCTTCTCAACACTATATCAAAGGAGCTATTGATACAGCAAATACACCTCGTGTTCTAAATCGTTGTGCTGCTTTACTTGAAGAATTGGCTGATGCTAAAGAAATTTATCAAACAGTCATGACTGATTATGAAATGGCAGAAAAAGTGATTACATTGACAACATCACGTGTCAATGGATTATTAGGAACAACAATTTCAACTGAAGATATTGAAGATATATTAACAAGATTACATTTTACATATACATTAGATAATGAAACATTTACTGTTCATGTTCCATCATATCGTAATGATATGTCAATGGATGCGGATGTCATTGAAGAAATTGCTAGAATGTATGGTTATGATCATATTCCATCTACATTACCATTAATGGAAATGACAAAAGGGGCTTTAACACCTGTTCAAAGTCATACAAAAGCAATAAGACATTTATTAACAGATTTAGGATTACATGAAGTTATAACATATACGTTGACTTCACCATCTATGGTAGATGATTTTAATCTTTTCCATAAAGATGATCATATTGCTTTAATGTTGCCAATCGGTGAAGAAAGAAGTGTAACAAGAAAATCATTAATTCCATCTTTATTACAGGCAATTAATTATAATACAGCTCATTCTCAAAAAGATGTTATGATTTATGAAATTTCTAATACTTATTCTCAAGGTCATGAAATTCAAAATTTAGCTATTGCATGCACAGGTATGTATCATGATGTGACATGGCAACAAATTCAACAAAAAGCTGATTTCTATTTGGTTAAAGGATTTGTGGAAACAATTTTAAAGAAATTAGGAATTAAAGAATCACGTTATACATTAAAACGTGTTGAAGAAGATAATCAACACTTCCATCCTGGAAGAAGTGGATATTTAATGATGGGTAATGACATTGTTGGTGTTATTGGTGAAATTCATCCTCGCCTTGCGAAAAAATATGATGTCAAAGATGTCTATGTTGCAGAATTAAATCTATCTGTTTTATTAAATTTAAAGAAACCAGCAATTAAATTTACAGATATTCCACAATATCCTTCAGTAACAAGAGATATTGCTTTGGTTATGGATCAAGATATTCCTGTTAATGATGTTGTACGCTCTATTTGTAAAGCAGGTCAACGTTTCATTGTTGATACAAAGATTTTTGATATTTATGAAGGAGAACGTATTGAAAGTGGTAAAAAGTCTGTTGCTATTGCGTTAACATTCCAGGATGCTTCAAAAACATTGGATGATGCAACAATTAATGCAACTATGGAACAAATTTTAAATGCTGTTTCTAAAGAATATGGAGCACATTTAAGAGTTTAAATTCAATACTTTGAGTTCTCTTTATGCGGTTTATATTGTTATTTGAAGAATGGATTGAAAACGAACTGATGAAGGCTTACTTTAGAAGTTAAAAGTTTTCAAGCTACCATGATTGATTATAAATGGAGATGATTTTGTTCATCTCCTTATTTATTATATAATGATATGATTTTATGAATGTGTATAAAATAAAAAGTTATAATACAAGATGCTCATCATCTTAGCATTATAACTTCTTTTATTTATCCCATATCAATAAAATTCTTTGTTTTGATTCTTTTATAAACTTGAAATGCTGTAGAGGAAATCAAAATAGCTAAAGCTAGTGAAAGACTGGTTCCTAAAGTGGATAAAAAGCTTTTCATAAAAAGGTCATTCATCCCTTGTACAGCATACAGCATTGTATAGTAAATACCACTACCAGGAACTAATGGAAAGCAACCGATAACAATAAAAATGGTAGCAGGGGCTTTGAAAAACCTAGCAAAACATTCAGCAAGCAATGATACGCAAAGCATTGCAATAAAACTTTGTAGGAAAATATTGTTGAGTGAAGCAGTTGCTAAATAAATAAACCATCCTAGCGCACCAATAAGAGATCCTGTTAAAGAAAATCGAATATTTTTCTGTATTCTAAATATAAAAGTAAAACCAAAGCAGCCTATAAAAGCTGATAAACATTGTATAAACCCTTCCATTTTAAACTCCTTGTAAAACCATCATCATAATCCCTACACCAATAGCAATGCTGGCAGCTATTAAAATAGCTTCAATCATACGAGATAATCCAGAAACAAAGTCACCGCCAATAATATCCCTTAGACTATTTGTAATAGCAATACCAGGAACAAGAATCATTAAAGTTCCTGTAATCACTGCCTGCTGATTGGTAATGAAATTTATTTTTTGTGCAATAATAGCAATACTGGCTAAAACCATACTTGCTAGAATTGTACGAACGATTCCATTAACATCAAGCTTTTCTAAAAGATATATAAAATAGTATAAAATAAACCCGATAAAAGCAGAAACAATCATTTCGTTAATATGTCCACCAAAAAATGCACAGAACATGGCTGCGGATACAATATAGCCAATAAGTATGAGACGATAATTCAATCTTTCGGATTCAATTATCTCAATTTGATTTTTGATTTCATCTAGAGATAATTCTTGATTACTGATTTGTCTGACTAAGCAATTGAGTTCATATAAATGATCCAGATGAGTACGATTACTACGTGATCGCCTGGATGATTGATAGGGTGTTCCATCATGCAAAGTTAATGATAAAGTAAAATATGATGGGATTGCGAAAACTTCAATATCAGTAAAGCCAAATCCTTCACACATTCTTTTTAAAGATTCTTCTACACGGTATATTTCTGCACCATGCTTTAATAACAATTGTCCAATTTTATTGATTTGTTGTAAAATGTCTAAATCGTTCATTTTTTTCACCCCACAGATAATTGTTATATCATAAACCTCATGATTGAATCAATGGAATATGTGAAAATTCTTCTTGAATAAGTGCTTGTGGGTGAGAAGATAAAAGTGAAAGTAAACGTGTTGCTTTCAGTTCTATTTCTAAAGCAGGGTGATGATATTTTGGCAGGTTAGTAATTAAAGAATAAGGACATGTTTTTTTAATAGTAGATAAATATTGTCTTCCCTTTTGATTCATAGCTAAGACTCTTAAATAATCGACATGCATGGCATTATGAATATCATTTTTTGTGTTCTTCATTAAAATATGAATAAGCATACGCGAAATACGTGGACGTGTATAACGTTTAGAGGATAACTGATTGATGAATTCTTCCATTGATGAACAAGATTGGATATGTTTATATAATAAATTTTCTAAACCTTCATCGACCATATGATAGCTTTTTAGTTCCTGTAAACTGGATGTACAAATTTGATATTGTAAATATGGAAAAAAATCTTCAAGTTGAAAAAGATCACAATGATGATAAAGATTGGCATGAGGTAGGGAATGAGAAAAATCTTGCTTATTTCTTATAGCATTTCTGATAGCTGATGCACTGGCAATGGTTTGAAGATTTAATCCATGATAAGCATTTGTTCTTGGAAAACAATGAGGAGTTATAGGATATTGATGGAAAATAATTTCTTTGACATAACTGAGTCCTAATAAATCATTGGGTGTTTTAATTTCTTTATTCATAATGTATTGAAGTGCCTGATTGCAGGCATCAGCATAGCGTAATCCTTTTTTCATAGCTTTTTGAACATATTCATTATAGATATCTTGATGCTGAAAAATGGCTTGAGCAATATCAACAAAAGTTGAAATACGGCCATCTTCACTACCAAAACATATATCAGTGACTCCTATAGTTGCTAATAAATCTATAGCTCCTTTTGCGAAATAGTCTGCACTCTGGCAAGTATAAACAAAAGGTAATTCAATCACTAAATCTACACCAAATTCGATTGCTAACTGACTGCGTTTCCATTTATCAATAATAGCTGGTTCACCTCTTTGTACAAATGATGATGACATAATCGCAATTGTATAATCAAATTGTGCCAGAGACTTTGCTTTTTGGATATGATAAATGTGTCCATTATGAAAAGGATTATATTCAACAATTAATCCTAATATTCTCATGGCTTTCACCTCCAAGGGATAGTTTAACATAGTTTAGGAAATAAACATAGTTTTACTTGAAAAGAGTGGAAATATTCAATGAAATATTTAAATTTAGATTGACATATTTCTTACTTTTATATATAATGGGCTATGCGATGTAAAGGGTGATTTTTTTGAAATGGAATTTACAATGGATTATTAAACAAAAAGATGGTTGTTTTCATTTTGATGAAAAATTAAGTTTTCCATCAGAAATGTTCCATAATTTATCCCAAATTAATGGTTTAAAGGATGTTCATGTTCAAGGACAGGGACGTTTAGACACAAAAAATCATCAATTATACGTTGATTTCCAAATAGATGGAGAATTGATTTTACCATGTGCCATATCATTGGAAGATGTGGATTATCCTTTCCATATTGAATCAAATGTTATTTTTGCTTTTTATAAACCACAAGATGATGAAGAGGTTATAGAAGTTAAGAAAAACATTGTTGATTTAACACCTGTCATTTTCCAGGAGATTATGCTGGAAGTTCCAATGAGAGTTGTTAAGGAAGGTGCTTCTTTAAAGACTCAAGGTCATGGCTGGAAAGTATTAAGTGAAGAGGATGAAAAACATGATGAGGATTATATTGATCCTCGTTTAGCGAAGCTTAAAGATTATTTTAAGGATAAGGAATAAGGAGGTGTACCTATGGCAGTACCACAAAGAAGAGTTTCAAAAACAAGAAGAAACAAAAGAAGAACACATGACAAGTTAACAGTACCAAGTGTCGTTGTTTGCCCAGAATGTGGAGAATATAAATTATCTCATAGAGTATGCAAACATTGCGGAACTTACAACGGACAAAAAGTGTTATAAAAACTGCCCCTTATTTCAAGGGCTTTTTTTATGAATAAATGAAAATAAGAGAATAGCGATTTAGCTGTTCTCTTATTTTTTGAAAATTATTTTCGTTGATGAATAAAATTTTGAGGTAACAGTTCATAAAAAATAGCTGAATGCATTTCTCCTTGAGGATCTTTCCAATAATTATATTGGATATCATATTTTTGAAAACCTATTTTTTCATAAACATGTTGCGCACGAAGATTATTCAAATCTGTACTTAAAACTATTTTGGGTACACCTTTTTGAAAGAGTTCATGAATGAATAATGTGAGTATGGTATGACCTAAACCTTGATTTTGCATATTTATTTCACATATTTTAATGCCAATTTCAACTGCGTCATGACAAGGAAAAAAGCACATCTCCCCAATGTGGCAATCTTTATATTCGATAATAAGACGATGCTTATGATTTTTGATTTCTTCTTGGAGCTGATGCTTAACTTTTTGTACGGTTGTATTGATACCTTTTGGAAATCCAGCATGAGCCATTATTTTTCTGTCATTCCACCATTTTGTAAGAATGGTTGCATCATTTTCTTTTGCATCACGAATGAGTATATTTTTATAAAGAATTTTCATTATTATCTTTTTCTTCTACGATTTTTTCTTGTCGCTTGAAATCCTTCTTCTCTTTCTCTATAATTTAAAAAACTTCCTAGATCATAAACAACATAATCTTTCTTTAATAGTTTTTTACAGGCTTTTTCACTGAGTGCCTTGTTAATGGCATATAAATAATATTTCATGTTTTTATTAGGATATGATTCTTCAAATCTATCTAATAAACGAAAAGGAAAACATTCTGCATCAGCAATATGTAATTCATCATAGTCTTTTAATTCATCTAAACATATAATTGTGATTTTATCAGGATTTTTTTCATATTGACGAAATCCTTCATTAATATCTATTTTCTTAATTTCTACTTTTTTTCCAAAACCAAACATTTTATTTCCTCCAATACTTATCTATAATATCACTATTTCTTTATTTTTTCTATTGCTTTTCTATATTTTATATGTTATTATTACAAAGCAAAATCAATTGGCCTGTTGGAGAAACGGTTAACTCACATGCCTTTCACGCATGCATTCACGGGTTCGAATCCCGTACAGGTCACCATATAGGGGCGTGGTTCAATGGTAGAGCATCGGTCTCCAAAACCGTGGACGCGGGTTCGATTCCTGCCGCCCCTGCCATCAGTAAGTTAGAGCGATTGATCGCTCTTTTTTCTTATCCAAATATATTATTTACAACAAAAGTCATCTCATTGAGATAAATAGTAATTGGGTGGCTTTTTGTTCAATGAAATCTATATATGATTAATGTAAAAAAATATTTGATAATTTTGTTATTATTTATAGAGATTTCATGTTTTTTAGATGGCTTGTAATATCATTTCTCAAATAGAAGTATTTACTTTAACAGGAAATAAACGAGAAATTAAAAAGTATGGTATAATATTTTTATAGAATATAGAAATAGTTATTTTCATGAAATAATCAATGTATCATAAACATGAGTTTTATAAACAATAAATTGAAAATAGAAGAGGAAAGTGATGCTTTATGAGTCTGATTTTAGAAAAAATAGCACAAGATTATAAATTGAATGATAATGATTTATATTTAGCTCAATATATTATTGATCATAGTGATGAAGTGATTCATCTGTCTACGCATCAACTTGCTAAAAATACATACACCAGTGCAACAGCTGTTGTAAGATTCGTAAAAAAACTTGGTTTTGTAAGTTATAATGATTTTAAAATTCATATTCATTCTTTTTTAAATCAATATTATTTGAAAGATATGGAAATTTTATCTCATGAAAGCTTATTTTCAATTAAGGAGAAGTTGTCTGAAATTGAAGTAGGTATTATGAATCAGACAAAGCATATGCTTTCAATAGATACTTTAAAAGAAGTCATGTTCCATATTTCGCAGAATCAATATATTGATATTATTGCTAATGACACAAATGCCTGCATTGGTGAATATGCTAGTCATTTATTGTTGAGTACAGGAAAAATAACAACGGTTTACCAAAACAGGGATAAACAGTTATGGCTGAGTTTGAATGTGGATTCTCATCATACAGTCATTATGATAAGTAAAAATGGCAAAAATGAACATCTTTTAAATATTGCTGATATTTTGATCAAAAGAAAAATTCCTTTTATTATCATTACAAGTCATAAAGAAAATCCTCTTTCAAAAAAGCAAGCTATTTTGTTACATGGTATGGTTCATGATGAATTTGAAAGCTTAAAGGATATGGTCTTTTATATTTCTTTAAAGTATATTTTTGATCTGATATACAGTATTATCATTTCAGACAATTTACAACAGGCTAAAGAAGTGGATCAGCTTTATGGGTCGCTATTTGATAAGAAAATGTCATACAATAAATGAAGGGATCATTAGCTACTTTTTGTTACAATGTAACACCTTATAACTGTTTTTAGGATAAATTTTGTAGTAACATTCCATAATCATTTCTGTGTATTGTATAATTATAAAAACAATGTATGATAAATATGTCAACAGTTTTATGAAAAGGAGAGATTATACATGGTTTTAAGAAAGAATTTTTATGGGGTGGGACCTTAGATGCATAGCAGTTTAAATATGTTATTGTGGAAACGTCAAAAGGGTTAAGTATTGCTGATGTAATGATGGTTAAAGCATAGAGTGTATCCTGAGAAACTATTATTTAGATTATGTAGGAATTGAGTTTTATTATCGCTGTAAAGAAGTTATTAAGTCAAATGGAGAAGTATTATGAGAAGAAAAGATAGAGAAATAACAGATTTTAATGAAATCATGAATATTATCAATAAGTGTGATGTGTGTCGTTTGGCATTATTTGATGAAGATTATCCTTATATCGTCCCATTGAATTTTGGTGTAGATAAAGAAGATGATCAATTGTATTTGTATTTTCATTGTGCTAATCAAGGAAAAAAATTAGACTTGATGAAACAAAACAATAAGGCTACTTTTGAAATGGATTGTGAACATAATATTATTCTTTATGATGAAAGAATGTCATGTACAATGGGATATGCAAGTGTAATTGGTCATGGAGAAATTGAATTCGTAGAAGATGAGGATAAATTTGAAGCATTAAAAATATTAATGAAACATTATCATAATGAAGAATTTCAATTTAATACAAATCTTATGAAGGCGACAACAGTCTTTAGATTAAAAGTGTTAGATATGGTAGGAAAAAGAAGAAATAATATTCATCCTGAAGAAAAGACAAAAAGACATATTACATTAGAGTAAAAGATTTCATATATGAAATGAAAAAGTTTAAAATAGAAATGATTAAGAGGTAGTTCTTTTTGAACTGCTTTTTTATATGAAAATTAAAATTTTTTTCATTTGTGTGACGATGAACAAGATATTTAAAAATGTGTTATGATATTTTTATAAATGAAAGAGGAGGTAATGCTTATGAGCTCTAAAGGATTTGGCTATTGTGGATTAGCTTGTGATTATTGTCAGGATAATCCAAATTGTGTTGGTTGCAAAAAGGGAGGCTGTCCTGAAAAGGATGCTTGTAAAAACTATCAATGCTGTACATCTAAAAATTATAAGTATTGTTTTGAATGTCCAGATTTTCCGTGTGAAGATAGTATTTTACATAAACTAAGGATAAGAACATTTTGTCAATATATTCAAAGATATGGAGAAGAAGATTTAAAAAAGCATTTGGAAGAAAATTATAAAAAGGGAATTGTATATCATTATCAAAATAAGCATATAGGAGATTATGATCAATTTGACACAGAAAATGAAATAATAGAATTTATAAAAAATGGTAGAAAATAGCTAACATAATAAAAAAATGAGTATATAAAAACCACGTATTCATGAAATGGAACCTTAAAAATAGTATAACAATAAGAGAGCTTCCATACTTTTAAACGTGGTTATCATTTGAAAATGATTATTACTTTTATGGTCTGTATTAAAATTCAGTAATCCATAAGAATTATTTTAGGATGTCATTGAGATTTAATTTCTTGAATATTTGTATAAAATCATATGCCAAATATTTTTGGGTTCATTCATTTGATTTTTTAGTTATTGGATATATATGGGTTTATTATTATCTATATTTTCATGAAATAGAATTATCATTTTGTATTTGAATAGAATTTTTAAAGCAGTGCAAGTGTTTGGAAGTAGATGATAATTGTAAATAAACTCATTGATGTTATAACAAAGTATCCAAAATAACTTTTATGTTTTATAATTCCTTCAATCATTTTAATCAAACCAAAGATAAGAGTAAATGGTGCCCAAATAACACCAAAAGATATAAATCCTTCTAAATATGGGAATAGACTAACTATAACAATGAAGAACAATGGAAGAATCACGATAAAAAAGAGAATAAATTTATATGTCATAAAAGCTTCCTGATCAGTGATTTTATCTTTCATTAAATCAATAATTAATTCGTTAGATTCATTTAATAAATCTTTTTTCTCACAATATTCTCCCAACAACAATTCTTGTATTTCTATATCTAAGCATTGGCATAAAGGAATAATCAATGAGCTATCTGGTAAATTGATGCCTCTTTCCCATTTGGATATTGATTTATCTGTAACACCAATTAATTCAGCCAATTCTTTTTGAGTCATGTTTTTTTCTTTTCTACAAGATGCAATAAATTTTCCTACTTTTTTTATATCCATATCTAAAACCTCCTCCTAACTGAATTATAAAACATTTCAAAGTGTAAGTATAGAACCAGAAAGTAGAATGAGTGGAATTTAAGTTCTTATGAGTAAAATAATCAGCATAATTCTCTCGGTTTAGTGCGATAGTCAATGAAAAAATAAATATATCTAAGTTTTAGATGTTTATTATTATACAAATGTTTCTACAGATGATTGAATCATTGATTATATTCTCTAAAAAACTAAGATTTCATAAATGTCAAAATATAAATATACGTTATGATTGGTTATTTGATATAATTTCAATAGATTCATTATGAAAAAGCTATATTTTTTAGATAAATATTTGACATCAAGGATAGTGTTAAAAAATGTGATGAATTTTCAAAAACAATATATGAAAGGAAAATATTTATGCATTATAAAAAAGTAAAAGGGATTTTATCTTCGTCAAATGGAATGAACTTATATCGAGGATGTACTCATGGCTGCATATATTGTGACTCAAGAAGTCATTGTTATCATATGGAACATGATTTTGAGGATATTGAAATTAAAGAAAATGCTATTGAACTGTTGGAACAGACTCTAAAAAGAAAACGATCAAAGTGTATGTTGAGCACAGGTTCTATGACAGATCCCTATATTCCTCTTGAAAATGAAATAGGTTATATGCGAAAGGCATTATCATTAGCATATAAGTATGGTTTTGGTTTTACTTTCATCACAAAATCTAATCGTGTATTAAGAGATTTAGATCTATTAAAAGCGATTAATAATAAAACAAAATGTGTTGTACAAATGACATTAACAACTTATGATGAAGATTTATGTCAAATGATTGAACCAAACGTCTGTACAACTCGTGAAAGAGTGGAAGTCTTAAAGCAACTTCGTGATGCAGGTATTCCAACGGTTGTCTGGCTTTGCCCAATTCTTCCATTTATTAATGATACGAAAGAAAATATTATAAATATTTTAAATGATTGTATTGAAGCTAAGGTTTACGGTGTTATCTGTTTTGGGATGGGACTAACACTTCGTGAGGGTAATAGAGAATATTTTTACAATCAGTTAGATCATTTGTTTCCTCATATGAAAGAAAAATATATACGAACTTATGGAAATCAATATCAACTTTATAGTTTAAAGAATCATCAGTTAATGAAGATCTTTCATCAGATGTGTGAGGAACATGGTATTGTACATGATAATAAACAGATATTTGAGTATTTAAAGAAATTTGAAGATAAAAAGAAAAATGTTCAATTGAGCTTATTTGATATGGACTTATAAAAGGTGAAAAAATGAAGAAATATTTATGTTATTTTATATAAAAAATATTCATGGTAAAATAGGATTTGTAAGTAAAGGAAGTGAAATGATGACTTTTGATTATAAAAAAGAATATAAGGAATTTTATATGCCTAAAAAGAAACCCAATATTATAACAATACCTCCAATGAATTATCTGGCAGTCAAAGGGAAAGGAAATCCTAATGATGAAAATGGAGATTATCAACAAACCATTAGCCTTTTATATAAGATAGCTTATACAATTAAAATGAGTTATAAAAGTTCATATCAGATAGATGGATTTTTTCAATATGTTGTTCCACCATTGGAAGGTTTTTGGTGGCAGGAAGGAGTCAAAGGAATGGATTATCAAAGAAAAGATGATCTGCAATTTATTTCTTTGATTCGATTACCAGATTTTGTCAAAAAGGAAGATTTTGATTGGGCTATTCATACAGCAACGCAAAAAAAGAAACAAGATTTTTCAAGGGTGGAATTTTTAACCTATGATGAAGGGCTGTGTGTGCAGTGTATGCATATTGGCAGCTATGATAACGAACCTCAAACTGTATCACTGATGCATGAATATATGGAAAGTATGGGTTATGAGCTGGACATTCATGATCATAGATTTCATCATGAAATTTATTTAAGTGATCCTAGAAAAGCAAAGGTTGAAAAATTAAGAACAGTGATTAGACATCCTATCAAGAAAAGATAGTAGAAATGGGGAAAAGTGATATGAGTTGTTATATAAGACAGTGTCAAATTGATGATGTTGAAGATATTTATCAATTAAATAAAGAAGAAATGGCTTATGACTATCCTATAGAACTTACAGCTAAGAAAATAATGGCTTTATGTCAGTCGTCATGTGATCGCATTTTTGTTGCAGAAGAAAGTGGAAAGGTTATTGGATATGTTCATGCTAATAACTATGATACGCTTTATTTTGGACACATGAAAAATATAATGGGAATTGCTGTATCATCGTTACATAAACGTCATGGTATAGGTTCTTTACTTTTGGCAGAGGTAGAAAAATGGGCACATGAGGATAATGCTATAGGTATTAGATTGGTTTCTGGTGGAATGAGAAAAGGTGCTCATGAATTTTATCGTAAGAATGGTTATATTCACGAGAAAGAACAGATCAATTTTAAAAAATATTTTTAACATATAATAATTTTTTTGTGTTATGGAGGTGTATAGATGAGTTCGCTATTTGAAAATACTTGTAATACAAGGTTATTATTTAAACATGATACACGTTTTATAAGAAGTGATGTACCTATAAAGTTAACTGAAGATGAAATACAATGGCTAATTCATCATAATGTACGTACTATCTTTGATTTACGCAGTGAAAATGAACGTTTCAAGCAACCAAGTTTATTTGAAAACGATACACGTTTTATTTATCATCATACACCAGTAACAGGAGGTCAACATATTCCACGTACTCCTGAAGAAGTCAGTTTATCATATATTCATATGGTAGATGAAAACATGTGGAAAATTATATACATGATGCTTCATGCTTCTACGCATGTCCTTTATTTTTGCAATGCTGGTAAGGATCGAACAGGAATTGTGTCAGCCATTTTAATGCTTTATTTTGGAATGGATCACGAAAGTATTGTTGAGGATTATTTGATATCCAAAGATAATTTACAAAAAAGATTAGAAATGTATGTTCAAAATCATCCTCATATAGATATGAATGTGATTACACCACGACGTGAATATATAGAACGATTTTTAGAAGATTTTGAACAGCAATATGATTTACAGATGATTAAAAAAATGGAAAATAATTTTTAATTGAAGAGTCATATTTTTTCAAATATCCAATATCTTTATGTTATAATAATAGTATGAGTAAAGGAGGAATTTGATATGGCTCAAAATTTAAAATTTACTGTTACAGATCCAGTTGGTTTATATGCAACACCTACAACTGAATTGGTTAATACTGTGAAACAATTTTATTGCCATGTAACATTAAATTATGGTAATAAAAGTGTCAATTTAAAAAGTATGATGGGAGTTTTATCTTTAGGAATTCCAACGAAAGCACAAGTTGAAATTATTACTGACGGTGAAGATGAAAAAAAAGCAATTGAAATAATTAAAGATAAAATTAATGAATTAGGAATTTCAACAATTGAATAGTTATATAGGGTATTCAGTGATGAATACCTTTTTTTGTAAGGGGAATCATTCAAAAGATTTGAGAAAAACGAAGAGATGTGAGATACTAAACAAAAGGGGGTTTGATTCATGATTCAATACATTAGAAAAAGAGATGGACGTATGGATGTCTTTGATGTCAATAAAATTGCAGGAGCTATTTATAAGGCGTTCCAGGCAACAGAAGCAAAATATGGTCTAGATGCAGCTATTCATTTGGCACATATTGTAGAGCAGAAATTAGAGGATCGTCATACAGAATTGCCAACAGTAGAGCTGGTACAGGACACTGTAGAGGAAACATTAATAGAAAAAGGGTATGTACGTATTGCAAAAGCTTATATTTTGTATCGTGCTGAACGTACACGTTCTAGAGATCGAAAATCACGTTTAATGAAAACATTGGAAGAAATTACTTTTCAGGATGCTAAGGATAGTGATTTAAAACGAGAAAATGCGAATGTGAATGCTGATGCTCCAATGGGAACAATGTTAAAATATGGGGCTGAAGCAGCCAAACAGTTTAATGAGATGTTTGTTTTAAATCCTTTACATAGCGCAGCACATCGTTCTGGCGATATACATATTCATGATATGGATTTTTTGACATTGACAACAACCTGCACCCAAATAGATATTATTGATTTGTTTAAAGGTGGTTTTTCAACTGGTCATGGAGTTTTGCGTGAACCTAATAGTATTACGACATATTCTGCTTTAACTTGCATTGCGATTCAATCTAATCAAAATGATCAGCATGGCGGACAGGCTATTGTGAATTTTGATTATGGAATGGCTGAAGGAATTAAAAAATCATATCGTAAGTGGTATTTGAAAGCTATTGAAGAAGCATTAACATTATTAACTGATGTCAATGTTGCAGATGTTATGGCACAGTTGAAATCATTAGATCATCAGCCTTCTTTAAGTTGTCAAAATTATGTTATAGAAGAAAAAGATGTATTGATGCATAATCATATATCTCCACAAATTATTGAGCGTATTCAAAAATTTGCAAGTGAAAGAGCATATCAGGATACTGATAAAGAAACGTATCAGGCTATGGAAGCATTGATTCATAATTTAAATACGATGAATTCACGTGCTGGAGCACAAGTACCATTTAGTTCATTGAATTATGGCATGGACACATCAGTTGAAGGAAGAATGGCTATTCGTAATGTCCTTCTTGCAACGGAGGCTGGCTTGGGTGGTGGAGAAACACCTATTTTTCCAATTCAGATATTTAGAGTTAAGGAAGGCATTAATTATCAAAAAGGTGAACCTAACTACGATTTATTCCAATTAGCATGTCGTGTTTCAGCAAAGCGTTTATTTCCTAATTTTTCGTTTGTTGATGCAACGTTTAATAAACAATATTATAAAGGAACACCAGAAACAGAAATTGCATATATGGGATGTCGTACTAGAGTTATGGGGAATATTTATGATCCAACTCGTGAGATTTCTCCAAGACGTGGGAATTTAAGTTTTACTTCTATTAATTTACCTCGTTTAGCGATTAAATCAAAAGGTGATATTGATGAATTCTTTATTAAGCTGGATCAATTAATAGATTTATGTATAGATCAATTATTAGAAAGATTTGAAATTCAGTGTAAAAGACGTGTGATGAATTATCCATTTTTAATGGGACAGGGTGTTTGGCTTGATTCAGAAAAATTAAAATCAACAGATGAAGTCAGAGAAGTATTAAAACATGGGACTTTAACGATTGGATTTATTGGTTTAGCCGAAACATTAAAATCTTTGATTGGTTATCACCATGGTGAAAGTGAAAAGGCACAAATTTTGGGATTACAAATTGTAGCACATATGCGTCGTCGTGTTGATGAAGCCTGTCAGAAATACCATTTAAACTTTTCTTTAATTGCCACACCTGCAGAAGGATTATCAGGACGTTTTGTAAAACTAGATAGACAATTATATGGAAAGATTGAAGGAGTCACAGATCGAGAATACTATACAAATAGTTTTCATGTTCCTGTTTATTATCCAATCAGTGCTTTTGATAAAATAAGAATTGAAGGACCTTATCATGAACTCACAAATGGAGGACATATTAGTTATATTGAAATGGATGGTGATCCAACAAAGAATTTACCAGCTTTTGAAAAAATTGTAAGAGCTATGCATGATGCCAATATGGGATATGGTGCTATTAATCATCCTGTTGATCGTGATCCTGTTTGTGGATATAATGGCATTATTAATGATGTTTGTCCTCAATGTGGTCGTAAAGAAGCACCTCATGAAGAATTTGAAAGAATTAGACGTATCACAGGTTATCTTGTAGGAACGCTTGATCGTTTCAATGATGCTAAAAGAGCAGAAGAAAAAGATCGTGTTAAACATGGAATCAACAAAGATTAGATTATATGGTGTTGTTCATGATTCAATTGTAGATGGACCTGGTTTACGTTATACTCTATTTACACAAGGATGCTTACATCATTGTCCTGGTTGCCATAATCCTCAAAGCTGGGATATAAATGGTGGATATGAAGAAGATATTGAAACAATTGTTGCTGATATTTTAAGTAATCCACTTTTAGATGGTATAACCCTTTCTGGAGGTGAACCATTTTTACAAGTGAAGCCTTTGAAAATATTGGTTTCTCAAATCAAAGCTCAAACTTCTTTACATATTATGATTTATAGTGGATATGTCTATGAAGACATTCTTAAACTTGGACAGGATGCCATTGATTTATTATCATTATGCGATACATTGGTAGATGGACGTTTTGTATTATCACTACGTAGTTTAGAATTGATTTATAAAGGTTCATCTAATCAAAGAATCATAGACATTCATAAAAGCCTCCAACAAGGACGTGTTTATGAACAAAAGGTGAGTGAATATGGAGAATTTATTGATTGAATAAATTCTCTTCTTTTTATAAAAGTTATTTTACTGTATAATAAAAAAGACAAGGAGGACAAGTATGAAGCCATTATTATGTTTTGATGTTGATGGTACATTAAGAGATAATGTCCATCATCAAGTGTCGTTATCAACACAAAAGGCGTTACGTCTATTAAAGAAAAATGGATATCATATGATTATTTCCTCAGGGCGAGGAATTGATTCATTAACACGAACAGGACTTATGGATATGTTTGAATGGGATGGATTTGTTTGTAATAATGGTCAGGTTGTTTTAGATGCCTATAAAAAAGAAATTTTTCACGCATCCATGGATCCTCAGGCCGTACAGGAAGTTTTATCTATAGCGAAACAATATAATTATGCTGTGACATTAAAATCTAAGCAACGTATTATTTCTAAGGAACCTGATGAATATGTTTTGCAGACACAAAGATATTTTCAAAATCAGATTCCCCCAGTTGGAACATATTGTGGTCAAGAAGTCGATGCAATGATTGTATATGGACCACTTGGCTATGATTATGCACCTTTTCAAAAAGTATCTGGAGTTCATGTTTTGCCTGGAGAATCTACATATGCTGATATTACAATTGCTGGATTATCAAAAGCAACAGGAATTCAAAAACTGATGCATTTATTAGGACTTCAGGAATATATTGCTTTTGGAGATTCTTTAAACGATGTCGATATGTTTAAACATGCCTCTCAAAGTGTGGCAATGGGGCAAGGAAATGAAAAATTAAAATCTATCGCTACTTTTATTACAAAACCTATTGATGAAGATGGTATATATTATGCATGTCTTCAACTGGGATTGATTCAAGAAGGAGAGTTCTAATGACAAAAGAAGAAGCAACAAAAAAAGCGCATCAAATGAGCGCATATTTAGAAAGTGAGCAGGCTGATGAACAAACACATGATTTTGATGATTTATGGCAAAGTCTCTATGATATTTGTCAGCTGGCGACTTATGGAATTGTAGAATTAACGCCAGAAGAAATAAATGAAGCAATAGACTGGCTTAAAGAAACACAATCACTCACAAAATTATATCAGACAACAGAAATTTATTTTTCATAGGAGGGATTGGAAATGAAAGTTGTTGATATGCATTGTGATACAATTTCTGAGATATATTTACAAAGACAATCAAATCAAGATATATCATTAAAACAGAATAACCTGAATATAAGTTTAGAAAAAATGCAACAAGGTGATTACCTTTTACAAAACTTTGCCATGTTTACACCTTTGCATAAAACTGATAATCCTTTTCAATATGCGCATGATCTGATAGATGCTTTTTATCATGAAATGAATCAGTATTCAGATATGATAGGTGTCATTAAAAATTATCAGGATATTATGAATAATATGAATCAGCATCGTATGAGTGCTATGTTAACGCTTGAAGAGGGTGCGGTTGTACAAAATGATCTTCACTATTTACAACATTATTATGATTTAGGTGTGCGCATGATTACGCTCACATGGAATTTTTCTAATGGTATAGGTTATCCTAATTTTTCAAGAGATGATGACAATCATGGCTATCATGTTTGTGATACAAAAAATGGTTTAACTGAATTTGGTAAGGCATATGTTCAAGAATGTGAACGTTTAGGAATCATTATTGATGTTTCACATCTTTCAGACGCTGGATTTGAAGATGTTTATCGTTTGACTACTAAACCGTTTGTCGCTTCACATTCCAATGCGAGAAGTGTTTGTCCACATGCGCGTAATTTAACTGATGAGATGA
Organism: Massilimicrobiota sp. SW1139; assembly: GCF_012027715.1. Lineage (NCBI taxonomy): Bacteria > Bacillati > Bacillota > Erysipelotrichia > Erysipelotrichales > Erysipelotrichaceae > Massiliimicrobium > Massilimicrobiota sp. SW1139. The sequence goes on from NZ_SJOR01000016.1 coordinate 28,968, forward strand.
TTTTAAAACTCGCAAGTCGTGGTGGAGTCATGGGGATGAATTATGCTGCTGACTTTTTAACAGAAAATGATGAAGAAAAGTGTTTATCAAAAATAGATGATATTGTCAAACACATTTTATATATTAAAAATTTAGCTGGCATTGACTGTATTGGTCTAGGAAGTGATTTTGATGGTATTCCACCATATTTAGAATTAAAAGATGCCTCTTATCTTCCAAAGTTAGAACAGGCATTAAAAGAAGCGGGATTATCATCGTTGGAGATTGAAAAAATATTCTTTAAAAATGTTTTGAGAGTTTATCAAGATATTCTTCAGTAAATAAAAAAGCAGATAGGTGGGAGTCCTCATCTGCTTTTTTTGATATCAGTTTGGGAAAGGATATCATGAAGTAGTCAAATTTGAAGGGAAAACAAATTATTTTTGACTACACATATAATCTAACAAATTATTTTGTATAAAATTTCATGCAATTGTCAAAAAATATGTGATTGTTTTTGATGTTACATAAATGGGACTATATTTCATAAATCATTTTGTGATATAATCATATAAAGTCGAAATATGGAGGTTAGCTCTTTATGAAAAAGTGTGTAATGTTTTTGATATGTGTGTTTTTGTTAGTAGGTTGTCAAGTTCATTCCTCACAACCTCTATCATCTCAATTTCATGAAAAGCCACTTGATAGAAAAGTTTATCAATATCATGATTATCTTTTATATATTTATGAAAACGATGAAAAGCAAAATGGTTTTACTTTTGAATTTGAACTCAATCAATCTGGAATCGGGGATTTTGCTACTTACCAGGATGATTCTCATCAACAGGCAACATGTATACTATCTCATCAAAAAGACTGCCAATTGACATTTACTTTTGGCAAGGATTATGTTATTGTGAAAATAACTGATGAAGAAAATTATTTGAGTGCTGATTTGTCTGGGCATTATGTATTACAGGAGGATTTATCGTGAAGAATTTGTTTTATAGGCTGATTATCTTTTTAGATACAGCTCAAGAAAATGATACCAATTATAATATTGCCTGGTTCATGGCTAATAATTTTTATCGTATTGCGAATATGCGTATTAGTGAGTTGGCCGCAGAATGTTTTGTTTCACCAGCAACGATTTCACGTTTTTGTCGTGCTTTAGGCTATGAAAATTTTGCGCATCTTAAACAGGAATGTTATACATTCCATTCACATGATAAAAAATTCAATAATCTTATTAATATTTCACTCGAAACAATGAAGGATTCTCCTTTACAGGCAACGCAACAATATATCCAACAAGTTATTCAATACATTTCTGACTTACCAAAGCTTTTAGATTGGAATGAAGTTGATGCAATCTTAAAATTAATTCATGATAGTGAATCAGTTGCTTTTTTTGGTACACAATTTTCACAAAGTGCAGCTTTACACTTACAAACAGATTTACTGATGTTAGAAAAGTTTACAATGGCATATATGGATTCTTCACGACAGCTAGAATGTGCAAAACAATTAAATCAAAGCAGTGTAGCAATTATTATGACTGTTAATGGATATTTCGCAAACAGTAATGCAAAGATTTTACAGTATATAAAAAAATCAGGATGTCAGGTTGTTTTGATGACTTGTCATCCACAGTTGGATTTAAAAATACCAGTTCATCATAAGTTAGTATTAGGTCAATCTAAAAACAGAAAAACAGGTAAACATAGTTTGTTAACTGCAGTAGAACTTATGTCACTGAGATATTATTGTTTATATTATCCTTCACTTCAAGAATTAAAGGGGCATCTTCTTTAATTCTTTTTTTCTTGTGGTAGGATAGAAAATTATATATAATAAACATAATAAAAGAAGGTGAAAACATGAGGGAAATAAAACAGGAAGATATTATACAGGCAGTCAAAACATTATGCATAGAGGCTAATTATCAATTGCCTCAAGATGTTCGAAATGCGATTGATCAGGCAAGTCAAACTGAAGATGGTCAATTGGCTAAACAGACATTATCTATTTTAAAAGAAAATGCAAAAATGGCTCAATCATTGTCAGTCCCTATCTGTCAGGATACAGGGATGGCTTGTTTATTTGTTGAAATAGGACAAGATGTTCATGTGCAGGGATCTTTACAGGAGGCTTTACAGGAAGGTGTTCGACAGGGATATCAGGAAGGATATTTAAGAAAAAGTGTTGTTGATGATCCTGTTTTTGATCGAATCAATACAAAAGATAACACACCTGCCTTGATTCACTATGAAATTGTGGAAGGTGACAAATTGAAAATCATTGTTGCTCCAAAAGGTTTTGGTAGTGAAAATATGAGTCAGGTCAAAATGCTCAAACCAAGTGATGGGGTAGAAGGAATTAAAGATTTTGTTTTAAAAGTTGTGGAAGAAGCAGGACCTAATGCTTGTCCTCCTATGGTGATTGGAGTTGGTATTGGGGGTTCTTTTGATTATGTCACATATTTTGCGAAAAAAGCGATGCTCAGAGATATAGGAACACATCATAGTGATTTACGATATCAACAATTAGAAGAAGAATTATTAGAAAAAATTAATCAGTTAGGTATTGGACCAGCTGGCTATGGAGGGAAAACAACAGCTTTGTCATTGAATATTGAGACATATCCAACGCATATTGCAGGAATGCCAGTTGCTGTTTCTATCTGCTGTCATGTTGCCAGACATAAGGAGGTTATTTTATGATCAAACATATGACAACACCTTTGACGCAATCACAGGCTCTTGCCTTGCAAGCTGGCGATCAGGTTTTATTATCAGGTGTTATTTATACTGCCAGAGATGCGGCACATAAACGCTTGCTGGCTTTAATAGAAAAGGGAGAAGAATTACCATTTGATGTTAAAGATCAAATTATATATTATGTTGGACCAACTCCAGCAAAACCAGGACATGTTTTTGGCAGTGGGGGACCGACAACATCTGGACGCATGGATGCTTATGCGAAAGCACTTATGCAGCTAGGTTTGCGTGGAATGATTGGTAAAGGCTATCGTCAAGATCATGTCAAACAAGCTATAATGGACTATCAGAGTATTTATTTTGGAGCGATTGGAGGAGCAGGCGCTTATATTGGACAATGTATTCAATCTTGTGAAGTCATTGCTTTTGAGGATTTAGGTCCTGAAGCTATTCGTCGTTTAGTAGTCAAAGATTTACCTTTAACAGTTGTGATTGACTGCTATGGACATGATTTATATGAAATGGGTAGAAGTCAGTATTTAAAGGAGCATAGCCATGACAATTCATGATTATAATGAAGTTGATATTTTATATACTCTGATGTCTTATGTGAATGTCTCTTCACCTCAGGACATGTATTATGCGATTGCTCATACTATTTTAACTCATATAGATCAGATTCCAAGTATCAGCATTAATGATTTGGCAGACCTTTGTTATACCTCTCCAGCAACAATCTCACGTTTTTGTAAAGATATGAATTGTAAAAGCTTTGTGAATTTTAAAAACGAAATTGCTATAGCTTTAGAAATTGCACGCAATGAAATTCATTTATCAACTCAGGATGCTCAAAAAGTTTCGGAAGATCCTGATTATTTAAAAAAGAAAATGTATCATGAAGCAATGGAGTCTTTGGCACTTGTTGAAAAATCTATTGATATGAAAGATATTGATCGTATTTGTGAAATGATATACCAGGCTAAAAAAGTACATATGTTGGGTTATCAGTTTAACAAGATTATATCTAATGATTTTCAAATGAAGATGCTAAAACATCGTAAATTTGTTTATGCGTTTGTTGAACGTGGTGATGAAATTCAAAGATTGGATATTATAGATAAGGATAGTCTGGTTATTATTATTACTGTCCGTGCCAGAGAACAGCTGATGAAGGCATTAATAGATAAAATTAAGGAACATCATCCAAAGATTTTATTATTAACAATGAATCAGACATATCAAAATGATGATATAGATTGGATTTATCGTATTGATGGTACTGAAAGTCAATACAGTGAATCTTCATTACAGGGAACAATGAATTTTTTAAGTTTATTGAATTTAATATATGTTCGATATGGATTATTATATCGAGAATAGGAGAAAGTATGTATAGTTTTTTAAATGATTATAGTGAAGGAGCACATCCTCAAATTTTAGAAGCATTAAATCAGACAAATCTGATTCAGACTGTTGGTTATGGTAAAGATGAATATTGTCATCTGGCTCAAAAGGTCATTAAAGAACGTATTCATAATGAACAGGCTGATGTTCATTTTCTTGTTGGTGGAACACAAACAAATATGTTAATGATTTCATATGCTTTGAAACATTATCAGGCTGTTATTGCCTGTGATGAAGGACATATTCAGGTTCATGAAACGGGTGCTGTTGAAGGAGCAGGACATAAGATTTTAACACGTCCACATGTCCATGGTAAAGTGACATGTCAAATGATTGAAGACATTTGTCAGCAACATACAGATGAACATATGGTTCAACCTCGTATGGTTTATATTTCTCAAACAACAGAATTAGGAACTTATTATACGCGTGATGAATTAAAAGCACTTTATGAAGTCACAAGAAAATATGATTTATATCTATTCTTAGATGGAGCAAGACTTGGAAGTGCTCTGGTTTTACCAGATGCTCCAACGCTTCAAGAAATTGCACAATATGTTGATGCCTTTTATATCGGTGGAACAAAAATGGGTGCTTTGTTTGGAGAAGCGCTCGTTATTATTCATGATGATTTAAAACCTCAATTTCGTTATCATATGAAAAATAAAGGGGCTATGTTAGCAAAAGGACGATTGTTGGGCATTCAATTTTATGAATTGTTTAAAGATCATTTATATGAAGAGATTGGTCTTCATGAAAATAGAATGGCTGATATGATACGTCAGGCATTGATGAAAAAAGGAATCCCACTTTATGAGCCTTCTGCCACTAATCAGATTTTTGTGGATTTACCACAAAATGCTTTAGAGGCTATTGAAAAAGAGTTTATGGTGACGCATATGGGAGCTATTCCTGGTGGTGAGCGCGTACGTATTGTCACTTCATGGGCAACTTCTCAAGAAGCTGTATTATCGTTTGTTTCGCTTATTGAAAATCTTTGATGGAAGATAGACGATTGCACTGTACAAGACATGAGACTTGTATTATAATAAATTTTAGGGAATACCCTAATATACATAGAAATGGAGATTATAGTATGAATAAAAATGAATTATTAGAAAAAGTTTCTTTAGCATCAGGTTTAACAAAAAAAGAATCTGAAGCTGCAATTAATGCTTTTTTAGAAACTTTAACTGATGTATTAAAAGCAGGAGATAAGATTTCTTTAAAAGGTTTTGGAACTTTTGAAGTTCGTACAAGAGAAGCTAGAATGGGACGTAACCCAAGAACTGGTGAAACAATGGAAATCGCTGCTAGTAAAGTTCCTGCATTTAAAGCAAGTTCAGCTTTAAAGAATGTTGTTAATGGTAAATAATGAGATAAAAAAGCTGTGATGACAGCTTTTTTTATTTTAAGAAATGATTCAATATAATAAAAAACCTATAAAGATTTGATTAATCTTTATAGGTATTATTTTATTTAATAATGATTCCTTCGCAAGGTGCACCAGCAGCATTTGATTCATCAGTATCAATATGCATTGCTAAAGCATAGCTATCGCTGACACGGCAGACAACATCACCAAAAACAAGTGAACGGTCAGCTGATTTCACTTCAACACTGACAATATCTTTATCTTGTACTCCAAATTCTTGGGCATCAGCAGGTGTCATATGAATGTGACGTTTTGCAGCAATAACACCACAAGAAATTTCAACTTCACCAGCAGGACCAACCAATTTGCATCCAGCAGTTCCTTCGATATCTCCAGATTCTCTAATTAATGCTTTGATTCCTAATGATCTAGCATCTGTTAAAGAGACTTCAACTTGAGTTTGAGCACGTGTAGGTCCTAAAATAGACATTTTTGTTTCGCCTTTTGGACCAATAACAGTGACTTTTTCCTGACAGGCAAATTGTCCAGGTTGTGATAAATCTTTTTTGTTTGTTAAAACATATCCTTTACCAAATAAAGTTTCTAAATCTGCTTGTGATAAATGTACATGTCTAGCAGAAGTTTCGACTAAAATTGTTTTTCCCATAAAATATCCTCCTATAACATACTTATCTTACAACTTTTTTGTGTGTTTGCAAAGGAATTTGTTTCTTTTTGATAAAAAAGATGAAGTTCACAAAATGAAGATATAGATTTTCAGGAAATGAAAAAGGTAACGTTTTACTTTTGATGGAAAACTGATATAATAAAAAAGAAATGTAGGTGATAAAGATTGAATCTTAGTGTTGTGATAAATTTTATAAGATCAGCGATAGATTTGATTGCAGTATGGTTTATTTTATATTACTTAATTTCAATGTTTAAGACAAATATGAAAACCATGCAATTATTTAAAGGTGTTCTTTTTATTTTGATTGTCAAAGTATTAACAAGTTTGCTTGGATTAACGACACTTAATTATCTTGTTGATAGTATTATTAATTGGGGTGTATTAGCCATTATTATTATTTTTCAGCCAGAAATTAGAACTCTACTGGAAAAGATGGGACAAACTAAATTAGAAGTTAAAAAAGAAATAAGTAATGATGAAAAGGAAAGACTGATGGATGAATTGGTAGATGCGATTTCGACTCTTGCAAAAGAGCAGACAGGAGCATTAATTACTTTTGAAAGAGGTCAATCCATGATTGATTATATCAATACAGGAACAAAAATCAATGCCGATATACGTAGTGAACTTTTCTTGACTATTTTCTGGGAAGGGACACCGCTTCATGATGGGGCAACAATTATTCAGGGGGATCGTGTAGCCTGTGCGGCAGCATTTTATCCACCAACAAATAAGGAACTCAGTCCTAAATATGGAGCACGTCATAGAGCAGCGATTGGAATTAGTGAAATTACTGATTCATTAACTGTTGTTGTCAGTGAAGAAACGGGAACCATTTCTTTTGCAACGAATGGTGAATTAAGAAAGATTCCTATTAAGGAATTAAGGGCATCATTAGTGAATGAATTGCAATGGTTTAAATCTAGTGATGAAGGAGGTCAAGCTCATGAGTCCTAGAAATCAAAAAAATAACAGACCTTTAAAAGATACAACAACTGACTTTTTCTTGAAAATTATTGAAAAAGAAAAAGACCAGACAAATAAAGATATATCTAGTAAAGAAAGTGTTAATGAAAAAAAAGTGAAAGCTATTGATACGGGGGCACGCTTTTATAACTATATGAATCAGCTTTTAGATAAAATATTATCAAGTAAGGTCTCGATTACAATTTTATCTTTTGTCATGGCTGCAGTTTTATTTTATAGTGTATCAGGAAAAGATATTCTCACAAGTCCAACTTCAGGAGCAACATTAGAAAATGTTCCTGTTTATGTAGAAAATCTTAATGATTCTTTGGAAGCATCAGGCATACCTGAAAGTGTATCAGTTGTTTTGGTTGGACCATCGCTAGATATATATAAAACGAATTTTTCTAAAGATTATCAGGTTTATCTAGATTTGCAGGATTTAGATGAAGGAGATTATGTTTTGAATTTAAGGACACGTAATTTTCCTGAATCGTTACAGGTTGTATCCATTCCTAGTTCAATTAAGGTGACGCTTGCTAAAAAAGTAACGCGTACATTTGATTTAGGATATCGTTTTATTAATGAAGATCAACTGGATAGTAAATATTCGGTCAGTGTGAATCAAATGGATTTAGATACCGTGGAGTTACGAGCAAGTGAAGAAACTTTATCTAGAGTCGAAATGGTTGAGGCTTGCATTGATGTATCTGATAAGACTGAAGATTTTGAACAAAATGCAAGAATTAGAGCTTATGACAGTAATGGTGAAGAATTAAATGTAGAAATGAGTCCTGAATCTGTCCATGTCACATGTCAGGTATCATCTTATAGTAAGACAGTTCCTATTCATGTTAATCTTGTAGGGAACCTGCCAACGGGATATCAGGTATCTCAGTATACACTGTCACAAAGTGAAGTTACAATTTTTGGATTAGAAGAACAATTAAATGAAATTCAACAAGTTGAAGTTGATGTTGATATCACAGATTTAAAATCAAGTACAACTATGACGAATCTTGCATTGAAAAAGATAGCCGGTATTAATAAATTTTCACAGGATGCAATTGATGTCAGTGTGGAAATCGAAAAAGTCATTACAAAAAAATTCGATAACATTCCTATTAAGGTGTTGAATAATTCGCGTGATTATAAGGTTTCGTTTGCTGGCCAAGGACAGAATGCTTCAGTATCAGTGACGGGAACCGAGGATAAAATCAATACTTTAAAAGTTGACAATATTCAAGCAACAATTGATATTGATGGTTTGGATGTTGGAACGCATCAGGTGAATGTTAAAATAGCTGGTGATGATGAAACATTAACAATGAAATTATTATCATCATCTAAAGTTACAATTAATATAGAAAGGAATTAGAAAAATGGGAAAGTATTTTGGAACAGATGGATTTAGAGGAGAAGCAAATATAGATTTGACAGTAGAACATGCCTATCAGGTAGGAAGATATTTAGGATGGTATTTTTCACGTTCTCATCGAGCAAGAATTGTGATTGGAAAGGATACAAGAAGAAGTTCTTATATGTTTGAATATGCTCTTGTTGCTGGATTAACTGCAAGTGGAGCTGATGCATATTTATTACATGTGACAACAACACCTTCTGTTTCTTATGTAGTAAGAAGCGAAGAGTTTGATTGTGGAATCATGATTTCTGCTTCACACAATCCTTATTATGATAATGGTATTAAAATTATCAATGGAAAAGGACATAAATTAGAAGCAACAATAGAAAACCTCATTGAACAATATATTGATGGTTTAGCAGATCCTATTCCATTTGCTACAAAAGATAAGATTGGACGTACAATTGATTATTCAATGGGAAGAAATCGTTACATTGGATATTTAATGAGTATTCCAACACGTGCTTTTAAAGATATCAAAGTTGGTCTTGATTGTGCCAATGGTTCATCAAGTGCCATAGCAAAAAGTGTTTTTGATGCTTTAGGTGCTCAAACACATGTGATTAACAATCAGCCTGATGGCTTGAATATCAATACAAATTGTGGTTCTACACATATTGAAGTTTTACAGAAATATGTGGTTGAAAATGGCTTGGATGTTGGTTTTGCCTATGATGGTGATGCGGATCGCTGTATTGCAGTAGATGAATTTGGACGTGTAGTCAATGGTGATTTGATATTATATGTTTGTGGTTTAGAAATGAAACAAAAAGGTGAACTTTTAAATAACACCATTGTTACAACAGTGATGAGTAATTTTGGATTATATAAATCATTGGATAAGGCTGGTATTCAATATGAAAAAACAGCTGTAGGTGATAAATATGTTTATGAAAATATGGTGAAAAATGGACATTGTATTGGTGGAGAACAGTCTGGTCATATTATTTTCTCTAAACATGCAACAACAGGTGATGGTATTTTAACATCATTGAAAATCATGGAAACAATGGTTGAAAATAAGAAAACATTAGCTCAATTAACTGAACATGTTGAAATTTATCCTCAATTATTAATTAATGTAAGAGTGAGTGATAAGGCTTTAGCTCAAAATGATCCTGATGTTCAAAAAGCAGTCAAAGAAGTTGAAGAAGCATTAGGTGATGAAGGAAGAATTTTAGTACGTGAAAGTGGAACTGAGCCAGTTGTAAGAGTCATGGTCGAAGCACAAAGTGATGAAATCTGTCATGAATATGTCTTGAAAGTTGTTAATACAATCAAAGCAAAAGGGTATGCTGTAGAAAAATAATATAATTTCACATATTATCACAAAATATTGCCATTTTATATGGCAATATTTTGTATATAATGAATGAAAGAGGTGAGGAATGTGAAATACCGTATTAATATCATAGATGATGAAAAAAATTTAAATGATCTTGTCAGAACTTATTTAGAAAAAGAAGGATATATTGTTTATTCTTTTTATACATATGAAGAAGCTTTTTTACATAAAGATGATGATGTCCATTTATGGATTGTAGATATTATGTTAGATAAAAATAGTGGTTTTGATTTACTGAATGAAATCAAAGGTTGTAAGCCTGATATGCCTATTGTTTTTATGAGTGCCAGAGATCAGGAATTTGATCGTATTATTGGATTGGAAAAAGGCTGCGATGAATATATAACTAAGCCTTTTAATATTAAAGAATTGATTTTAAGAATACATAATGTCTTAAAACGTGTTTATAAGGATGATCCAGCCTTGATTAATATTGATGGATATGCCATTGATGAAGAAAAAAGAAAGGTTTTATTTCAAAATACTGAAATTGAATTAACGACAAAAGAATATGAATTATTACTTTATTTTATTAAAAATAAAGGATTGGCTATTTCACGTGATCAGGTTTTATCTAAAGTTTGGGATGAAAACTATTTTGGTAGTGACCGAGTTGTAGATGATACATTGCGTCGTTTAAGAAAAAAGATGCCTGATTTAAATATTAAGACGATTTATGGATTTGGATATAGATTAGATTAATATGGAAAAAATAAAATCAAAATTATCTTTTTTAAAAAAATTATCGTTGGTTCAACAGTTGATTGTTGTTTTATGTTTTGTTGGATTATTATTGGTTGCTGTATTAATGCCTATTGTTGATTATAATGTGACTTCAATTGTTGATAAGCAGATGTATGAACGTTTAACAATTTCTCAGTATTCTATCATATATAATAATATTATGCCCTATAAACAGGAAAAAGAGGTCTATCATATTATTTATGAAACGTCCAATAATTCTTTTGTTCAATCAAATATAGGGAGTGTTCAGGTTGTTTATGATTTATACTCTTATCTCTTTAAAGATGATTTAGCCAAAATTGTCAATACAGATCAGGAAGTTTTAAAGAATAAAGGAGAGTATGATGAAAGAACATACTATTATATGATTACGAAAATCAATAATACTTCAAAATATTTGATTTCACTTGTGGATAGTGAATACTCTGTTTCCTTGATTACTTCATTACGTAATCAGATTATTTATATTCAATATGGTTTCTTTATTATTTTTGCATTAGTGATGATTCTATGGGTTTTAACATTAATCAATCCTTTGAAAAAGATAAAAAATTATATTGATAATATTAAAGATAGAAAAGATAGTGATTTGATTATGAATCGTGAAGATGAGATTGGAATTGTTTCTAAGGCCTTGGTCGAAATGAAAGAAGATCTAGATAAACAGGAAAGTATTAAAGAAGAAATGATTCACAATATTTCTCATGATTTAAAAACACCTATCGCTCTTATTCAAACTTATGCACAAAGTATTAAAGATGATGTCTATCCTTATGGAGATAAAGACAGTTCTATAGATATTATTTTGGAAAATGCTGATCGTTTAGAACATAAAGTCAAATCATTTTTATATTTAAATCGTTTGGATTATTTGCAGGGTGAAGATAATGAAATAGGATCTTTTGCTATTCAAGATTTAATTGAAAAAATTGTTTTGCAGATGGATTTCATGAAGCCAGATTTACATTTAGAAACAGAGTTAGAAAATGTACAATTTGATGGTGATGAGGAACATTGGCGAGTGGCTATAGAAAATATTATTGAAAATGCTTCACGCTATGCAAAATCTGTTATTAAAATTACGCTTAAGGAAGATTATCTGGAAATATATAATGATGGTGAAAATATTGATGAAGCCACTTTACCATATTTGTTCGATCCATATGTTAAAGGAGTGAAAGGGCAATTTGGTTTAGGACTTTCTATTGTTAGTAAGATTGCTTCTATGTTCCAGTATTCTGTGACTGCAAAGAATCATGATGTTGGTGTAAGTTTTATCTTTCAAAAGAAAAAATAAAGCATATCAGTTATGACTGACATGCTTTGTTTTTTTTGTTTATTGTTTGTTTTTTGGATCTTTAACTATTTCGGCAATAGATGTTACAGCACCAGCCATACCTTGTAAATCAGTTGGAATAATGATTTTTGTTGATTCTCCTTTAGCAAGGTTTTCTAATGCTTTAAATCCTTCTAATGTAATATAAGCTTGTTGAGGTTGAGAACTATTGATATATTCGATACCTTTAGCTTGAGCTTCATAAACAAGTCTTAATGCCTCAGCTTCACCTTCAGCACGAGCAATCTGTGCTTCTTTTTCTGCAGTGGCTTCAAGAATCATAGATTCTTTTTTACCTTCAGCAGTTAAAATAGCAGCAGTTTTTTTACCTTCAGCCTGTAAGATGGCTTCACGTCTTTCACGTTCTGCACGCATTTGTTTTTCCATAGCTTCTTGAATATCACGTGGAGGAATAATGTTTTTAACTTCAACACGATGAATTTTAATTCCCCAAGGATCTGTAGCTTCATCAAGAATAGAACGCATTCTTGAGTTGATAATATCTCTAGATGTTAATGTTTCGTCAAGTTCAAGATCACCAATAATATTACGAAGTGTTGTGGCAGTTAAGGTTTCAATAGCATTCAATGGTCTGACAACACCATAAGTAAATAATTTTGGATCTGTGATTTGAAAATAAACAACAGTGTCAATTTGCATTGTGACATTATCTTTTGTAATCACAGGCTGAGGAGCAAAATCTAATACTTGTTCTTTTAAAGAAACTTTATTTGCGATTCTGTCAAGCAAAGGAATCATAATATGCAACCCAACTGTACATGTACGATTATAAGCTCCGATTCTTTCTACAACATATGCATAAGATTGAGGAATAATACGAATTGTTTTTGCGATAATGACAACAACTAATACAACTAATAAAATAATCCATAAATATCTAAAGATTCCATCTAACATGAAGTATCATCTCCTTTGTTTATTTTTTTTACGACAACATGTGAACCTTCAATTGAAATAACTTCAGCATAATCGCCAATTTGAATTGTTTCATTATTAAGGCTTGTTGCTGACCATAAGTTTCCCATGACTTTGACTTCACCTTTTTGATCAGCAGTAATTGTTTCAGTAACTAAACAATGTTTTCCAATCATACGATCAAGGTTTGTTTTGACAGTATTTCCACGTAAGTATTTTTTAGCCAGTGGTCTTGAGGCAACAATACAGACAATGGAAACAATCGCAAAAATAACAATTTGCAAAACTTCTCCAACACCAAAGAAATGACAGATTAATGCAGCGATGGCTCCAATCCCAAACCAGATACTGACCAAGTCAATTGTAATGGCTTCGACAATGACCGCAATGACAAGAATAATAGTCCATACAAGAGTAATTGACATAATCATTTCCCCTTTCTCTTATAGTTGAACAATCATAATAGAATGAACAATATCATATGTAGCCTTGTACTTATAACATTGCTGTTTTGAAAAATCTAGATCAAATTCCACACTGAGGTCTAATACAAATGATTTGTTAGAAATTCTTCCATAGCTTTTTCCTAGTGAAATACGATGTAATTGACTCTTTGGGTAAATATTTTCATCTATTTCCTGTTTGGTAACAGGTTTGATTCCAATTTGTCTAGCGGTTCTATCTATCCCTAAAAGAACATAATTCACGTCTTCAAAATGAACACAGGCTGCTTTGTTTAAAGTTAAATTTGTTTCATAAATGGTAACAGTCATTGTGGCTATATCATTTGTTGACCATTCAAAGTTCATTTATATCCTCCTCCTTAAATATATTATATTATTAAAATTATTTTTTTGCAACAAAATTAAAAAAGATTTTAAATGTGTGAGTATACAATTTGGATAAGATAGTTTATAATACATGTAAAAGGAGAAAAGAATGAAAAAGAAAATATTATTTATATTATCAATGATGTTATTAATGGGGTGTCAATCAAGTCAACAACCCATCAATAAAATAACATTAATTCAACCAGCGACATTGCTCTATTTTTATATTGAAACATGTTCAGAATGTCAATCTTTCCAGGATGATGCTATTCCATATTTACAAGAAACATTTGGAGATTCATTAACAATTCAACAATATGATCTTGATGATGAAGCGACACAGGCTGTTTATGAAGATGTCATTACACAGCTTGATCAGTTTGACCAATCGCTTTATGGGATGGGGCCAATGTATGCCTTAGATGGTTATTTTGCGAAAGTTGGCTATACTTCTGGTGATGAAGAATATTTAGTCAAAGATATTGATAACGCTATAAATGATAAAGCGTTAAGTGATGAATTAAGTGGACTACGTTTTCTTTATCAACAAGAATAATTGAAAAAGTTATTTCTTGTTTTATTGCTTTTTTTGAGTGGTTGTCAAAATCGACCACAATATTATTTATATGTTTATTATGCGAAAACATGTCCACATTGTCGTTCGTTTATTCAAGTTGTCATTCCTGATCTGGAAGAAGAATATGGTAGCCATATGGATATTATCCAGCTGGATATTGATGAGGAATCATCAATCGAATCTTATGCCAAGACCTGTCATTTATTAGAAGATTATGTTGTGAATGATAACTCAGGTAGTGTGCCTTTTATTGTATTAGATGGCTATTTTGCATGGGTAGGTTATCAGATGGGCGAAGATCAGGAATTTTTAGAAATGGTTCGTCAGGCTATTGCTGGAGAAGAATTATCAGTTGATAATCATGAAATATATTTTTTTAAAGAAGGTCAGACATTTCACGAAGGAGGATGATGAAAAATGTCAACACCACATAACCAAGCACAAAAAGGAGAAATTGCGAAAACTGTTTTAATGCCAGGAGATCCGTTGCGCGCTAAATTTTTAGCAGAACATTATTTAGAAGATGTACATCAATTTAATGCTGTAAGAAATATGTTTGGATATACAGGATTTTATCATGGTAAAAAAGTTTCTATTATGGGTTCTGGAATGGGACAACCATCTATAGGAATATATTCACATGAATTGTTTACGCAATATGATGTAGAAGCTATTATTCGTATTGGATCTTGCGGTTCTTTACAAAAAGATGTTCATTTAAGAGATATTATTATTGTACAAGGGTCTTGTACAGATAGTAATTTTGCTCATCAGTTTGAATTGCCAGGTACTTATTCTGCGATTAGTTCATATGATTTATTAGAAAAAGCTGTAGAACAGGCCAAATTGAAAGGTGCCAGCTATCATGTTGGAAATGTCATTGCATCTGATATTTTTTATCATGCTGATCAGAATTCAGGGAAAAAATGGGCATCTATGGGCTGCTTAGGTGTCGAAATGGAATCTTATGCTTTATTTGCAACAGCGGCTTATCTTGGTAAAAAAGCATTGACATTACTTACTGTTTCTGACTCTTTAGTGACTCAGGAAGAAACAACTGCTCAAGAAAGAGAACAGACATTTACGACAATGATGGAAATAGCTTTGGAGATTGCTTAATGTTAAAGAAAGTTGCTTTATATGATTTTGATAATACAATTGCTTCAGGAGATACAATCGTTCGTTTATTGAAATATGATTTAAAGAAGCATCCTGTACATTTTTTCTATTTTTTTAAAGTCGCATTTTATTACTTTTTATATTTATTACATATCAGTAGTTTTGAAAAAGCCAAATCTGCTTTATTGTTTCCACTTGATCATATGAATAATTCACAATTAAAAACATTTTATGAAAATGAAGTTGTTCCAAGCTATTATCCACATATGATCGAACAAATGGAAAAAGAGCATCAACAAGGCTATATTGTGATTGTCTGTACAGCTTCTTGTGAAGTTTATATGAAATATCATCAGTTACCTGCTGATTATTTAATAGGAACTCGAACACTCACAAAAAATGGTCAACCAACAAGCACAGTTATTGGTAAAAATTGTAAAGGTGAAGGAAAAGTACCACGTATTCTTGAATGTTTAAAATCACAGAATATTGAAATTGATTTTGAAAACTCTATTGGTTATTCTGATTCTACTTCAGATTTACCTATGTTAGCTCTTGTTAAAAATAGAAAAAGAATTGCTTTAAAGACTGGTCAAATAAGTGATTTTTAAAAAAATCATCATATAAAAAAGACAGAACGTCTAGAAGTTATACTTCAAACGTTTTGTCTTTTCTTTATCGATCTAAATCAGTAAATAACAACATAATATTAATAATACCAGCAATTCCTACAATCATATAGATAATGGCACTTAAAAGCGCATCGCCAAAAACAGCTTCTACAAGATTAAAATTAAAGAGGCCAATGAGTCCCCAGTTGATTGCACCAATAATGGTAAAAACTAAAGCAATTTTCTGTATCATATTCATTTTTTCTATCCTCCTAATGATATTATAACCAAACCTCATATCTTTATTCATAAAAACATTGACAAATCATAAGATGTGATGAGGAGGAATAATCATGAATAAAAAAATCATTGCTATTGCAGTGAGTGTGATTGTTGTGATTGTTATAGGTGTAAGCTGGTTTTTTTTGAAATCTACATCACTTAATGATTTGATTGAAGAAGCAAATCAATGTCAAAGTTATCAACTTGTAGGAAATATGGAGATGTTAGAGAATGATGAATTAAAATCTTATCAGGTCACATCAACTTTTGCACGTATTGATAAAAAAGATTATTATAAAGTTGAGCTTTACGATAAATCATTAAATCAATCACAAGTGATTGTTAGAAATGATGAAGGTGTGTTTGTCTTAACGCCATCACTGAATCAGGCTTTTCAATTTCAAAGCGAATGGCCTCATAATTCACCTAAACCATACATCTATCAATCACTTGTATCATTTTTAAAAGATAATAAATCTGAAAAAGTCAAAGATGGGTATCTGGTTCAAGGTGAAATGACTTATGAAAATGATGAACGTGTTAAAAGTCAGGAAGTGAAGTTTGATAAATCTTTAAAACCAGTATATATTAGTGTGTTTGATCAGGATGGAACAGAAGTTATTAAAGTTGAAGTCACATCTTTTGAAATGAATCAGGATATGAAAAAAGATAGCTTTTTACAAAACAATATCATTAAAGAAACAAAAACAGAATACACAGATAGTGTGGCAGCATCATTACCACTTTATCCAGTCTCTTTAATGGGATCAACACTAGAAAATGAAAAAGTATCTACAATTGATGATGAAATTAATCATATTTTAAAATTTACTGGTGAAAAATCATTTACTATCGTTGAAAAAACATCAAAAGAAAATGATGATTTACAAATTGAAAGTATTGATGGCAATATGATAGATATGATTGATGGAGTAGCTTTTGAAAATGATCAGCAAATGACATATATTTCATCAGGGGTTGTTTGTTCTCTTTATTCTAATGATTTAACATCACAAGAAAAACTCGCTGTTTTATCAAGTATGCAATCATCACAAGTGAAATAGGGGAAAACCCTATTTTTTCTTGAAAAAAAGAGTATGATGGATTATACTAAAACAATGAAAAGGGGTGAAAATGTGATACATTATCGTGATACCTATGCCTGCATTCGTCTAGATTATTTACAGGATAATGTTGAAACATTATATCAAAAAGTACGTAAACCGCTTATGGCCATCATTAAGGCTAACGCTTATGGACACGGTTATCAGCAGGTTGCCAATATTTTAAAGGATAATCCACATATTTCAATGTTTGGTGTTGCAACACTGAAAGAAGCTATTGATTTAAGAAAGATTGGGATTCAACAGGATATACTTGTTTTAGGTGCTATTCCTATTGAAGATTTGGATTTGGTTATTCATTATGATATTACTTTATCGCTATTTTCAAAGGAATATATGGCTGAAATTCAAAAGCTTTATCATCATCATAAACCTGTGAAAGTTCATATTAAAATAGATACTGGAATGAATCGTATTGGTTTGAAATCAAAAGCAGAATTTGAGGACATTTTGGCTTGTTGTCAAAATTCTATATTTCAGGTTGATGGTGTTTTTACGCATTTTGCAACTGCTGATGATGAGATGCAAAATGATGCTTATGAACAGCAAATTCAGATGTTTTATGATATTATTGGTCAACATTCTTTTCGATATATCCATTGCCAAAATTCAGCTGCTATGATGTATCATCAAGATGACCGCTCTAATTTGGCACGTATTGGTATAGCTATGTATGGCGTTGATCCATCTGGTGAAGAATGTCAAGCACTCAAACAGGTGATGTCTTTATATACACGTGTTTCAATGATAAAACAGGTTAAGAAGGGTGAACGCATTGGCTATGGACTCACATATACAGCTTTAGAAGATGAGTATATAGCCACATTACCTATTGGATATGCCGATGGATTGATTCGCGCGAATCAGGGTAGAGAAGTTTATATAGAGGGACATTATTATCCAATTGTTGGTAGAGTTTGTATGGATCAAATGATGGTTAAGGTCGATCAGAATGTTCATTTACATGATCGTGTGGAAATTTTTGGTGAACATATAACACTGGCTCGTATGGCTAAGGAATTGTCAACAATCCCATATGAAATTGTGTGTTTAGTGAGTGAACGTGTCGAAAGAATTTATAAAAAATAAAAATTCCATTGAAAAATATGATGGAGTTAAGAATATGATGATTTTTGAGGAGTATATAAATATGCTTCTCTTTTTTCTATATATGAGATAAGAGACAAAATATTTTTGTATGAAAAATAAAAGGTAAAAAGTCATATCTCAAGTTTGTCATTGTCATGGTCAGTGAGAATACAATAATAAAAACCAGAAGAGAATATCACTTCTGGTTAAAATAGTGTCAACTTCATTTTATAATATTGTTTATTTTTTATTCGAAATTTTCTTTAACGAAATCATATAAAGAATAATATTGATTGTATCCTTCTTTTTTGGCAGTCATCTTTCCATCTTTAATAATAAGAGTTGCTGGATAAGTTACATTTGTATCAAATGTTTTTTCTACATAACTGTCAATATTATCAACTTCAGATGTATCTAGATAATAAAAAGGTGTAGAACGATTTTTGGTTGTATATGTCGTCATGATGTCTTGATAACTGACCATTGTAGAATCAGTTGAATCTCCTAATACAACGACAAAATCTTTTTTATCTTCTATCATTTGAGTTAATCGACTTTCTGATACTGTCTTATAATCTTTAAATGTTGCCTGACGATATATAAAGAGTCCTAAGAATATCAAAAGTACTAATCCAAAGACACTAATTTCTTTTGCAAACTTCTTTATAAAATTCATGTTTGATGCCTCCTAATGTTCATATTCTAACAAATTTCAGGACATATGACAATAAGAAGATTGTGTGAATGTTTGGGCTTGTTTCAAAGTCTTGTTTCTTTTATAATAAA
>NZ_SJOR01000017.1:0-41064 GCF_012027715.1 Massilimicrobiota sp. SW1139
TTTCCACTGCTTTTTCTTCTTGAAATAGAGGTATATTCAAAGAATAAAAAATCCCTAAAATCAATATAATCATCAATAAAAAACCATCGACATATATGATGATATGTTTACTTCTATTCAATTGTATATCCTATTTGTTTAATCATTGTTGTGATATCTTCTTGTGATAATGTCTGTTGTAACAATGAAGAAGAGTTTGACATTTTCATTACAATTCCATGATCTACAATCATAAATCCCTTTGATGAATAGGCTAATTGTAATTGATCTTCTTTCTTCTTATAATGATCATAACTGTCTTTTTGATCTTCAAAAGCTTTTGTAGCATCTTCTTGTGTATAATATGTATAAATTCTTAAATAAGGGTTATTATAAGTTCCTGTTTTTTCCATATCCGTTAAAGAATCAACTGCTATATATTCAGGTGAAAGACGTTGTTCCCAATTCCCTAAAATATGATTTTTTTCTTCAACATAAGGCTGCATTTGATCTAAGACAACTTGTCTTTGTTTCATCATCGCAAAAACTGCTTCTACATCATATGGAAAAGATGCCAAGAAAGCCTGCCATAATCCTATAGCTATACATACAAATACAACAAAAACAGTCCATTGTACACTATATTGATAAACTTTAGGGAACTTCTCATTTGATGCATATAACCCTTGATGTTTTTTCAAATAGAATTGTTGACGACGTAAATATTGTCTTTTGATTTCACTGATACGTGTCTTTATAATTGTATAAAGACCCCATACAATTGTTAAACAAATACAAAAAGAAATGACTTTTACGAATTCTAAATCTAAGATTTCTAAATAATAAAATAATGGAAAATGACTGACAATTCCATAACAAAAATCTAAAAGACTATAAATCCAATCTCCCAAAGGTATATATTCTAAAATATTTTTTAATCTTAATGCACTCACAGCCTGAAAATTTCTATAATAAGAAATCAAAAGAGCTGTTGATATATAGATAGGCATTGAAAATGCACCAAAAATATTTTTAATACTATTTGTAAAAGTACGAATGTATAAAATGATTTGTTCTTTTTTTGTTAAATCTTGAACAGTCCCTTCTACAAGTTCATGATTTTGAGCAATTTTGATATAGGCATAATAATAGCGTTCAAAAAAATGATGGTTTCGTCTAGTATGTATTCTTTTTTCAAAAGATTGACGAATATAATCCCAAGGATCATCTTGACAACACTGTAAACTGTGATAACAATCATCAAGACTCATTTGTATTGATGTTTGTTTTTGATAATCTTTTTTAAATAAACTGATTATATATAAAGTCGTAAATAACACAATAAAAAGAAATGTTAATCCTACAATACATAAAAATATCGGTGAAACTTGTTGAAAATAAGTGATTGTTTCTGTTGGAACACGAAAGAGCCCCTCCAACAAACTTACTCCTATTTCACTGATCCACTGATAAATCCCTTTAAAAAAATCAATTGAGAAAAACAGATAAGCAACCCCTGTTGCACAGATCATTGATCCTGATACAATAAATAAGATTGCAAATAATAGCCAACTGATTACATTCCATACACTATAGATTTTAGTCATAATCTGACGATACTGATATAAAAATGTATGTAACTGTGTCTGATTATTTGTTGATATCTGTTGATATGCTTTTTCTAATTCTTCGTTATCATTGTCTGTTTTCAGTTTTTGATACAATTCATCAACAATATGCTGATCACGAAAAAAAAGTATATCTTCATACTTGATCATAAATTTCCTCTCCCTCCTTTGGTTAGTATAGCATAACGGTCGAAAAAAGGAAAATATTGTTTATTGATTTTCGATAACTATAATATATGATAAAATCACTCTCAATAGAAAATAGGGAATAGATTTATTTTTTGAATAACTTCGTGTATAATAAAAACAGAAACGAGGTTAGATTATGTTAAGAACAGAAACAAGATCATTTCAAATTGGACATTTAACAATGGGTGGCAATAATCATGTCATTATTCAATCTATGTGCAATACCAAAACAAAAGATGTAGAAGCAACTGTTAAACAGATTCATGAGTTGGAAAAAGCAGGTTGTGAAATGGTAAGAGTAGCGATTTTTGATAAAGAGGATGCATCAGCAATTGCTGATATCAAAAAACAGATTCATATTCCTCTAATTGCTGATATTCATTTCGACTATCGTTTGGCTTTACTGGCAATTGAAAATGGTATTGATAAAATTCGTATCAATCCTGGTAATATTGGTTCTATGGATAAGGTTAAAGCTGTTGTAGAAGCCTGCAAACAACATCATATTCCTATTCGTATTGGTGTCAATGGAGGTTCTTTAGAAAAAGATATTTTAGAAAAATATGGAAAACCAACTGCACAAGGGATGATTGAAAGTGCCAAAAAACATGTTGATATTTTAGAGTCATTAGATTTTCATGACTATGCTATTTCTTTAAAATCATCCAATACTTTATTAACCATCGAAGCTTATACTCTTGCCAGTCAAACTTTTGATTGTCCTTTACATATTGGTGTTACAGAAGCTGGCACAAAGCTTGGTGGAACGATCAAATCAAGTTTAGGTATTGGTACATTGTTATATCAGGGTATTGGTAATACCATTCGTGTCTCTTTAAGTGCTGATCCTGTAGAAGAAATCAAAGTTGCTAAAACATTATTAAAGGAATTAGAACTGATTGATCATGTTCCAACTTTGGTATCATGTCCAACTTGTGGTCGTATTCAATATGATTTGATTCCAGTCGCAAATGAGATTGAAGATTTCTTGAATACCATCCATGCTGATATCACAGTCGCCATTATGGGATGTGCAGTCAATGGCCCTGGTGAAGCAAAACATGCTGATATTGGGATTGCCGGTGGTGTTAAAGAAGGTTTATTAATTAAAAAAGGTGAAGTCATAAAAAAAGTCAAACAAGAAGACATGGTCCAAGTCTTAAAAGATGAAATACTCAAAATGGTAGAAAAGCAATGACAAAAAATCATTGCTTTTTTATATTGGCGTTTTTTATTTCTACTATCTTTTATAAATCCCATTTGATTTGATCCATACGTCGTAATAAATCATCCCATTATTTCTGTGATTTCCAAAGAATTTGACTCTTATTTATATCTTCAAGTTCAATATCAAAAAGAATATTTTTTATATCATTCTCAAAAAATATCCATCTGATTCCATTTGTATAAAGAACCTTTTTAAACGATTGAATATGTCCATTTAACTGTTCATCATTTCCATCAAGTGAAACTGTTGGCATTTTTACTTCAATACATCCATATAGCTTCGCATTACTGTCTTTTTCTCTTGCCAATACAACAAAATCCGGGAAACCTGCTTGCCCATAAAACTTCATTGAAATATCACTTTTTCTCCTTGCAGATACATCTCGTATAGATAATGGACATGTATTTTGTGATTCTCTTATCATACTTGCTACAATGGAATAAAGCTCAATTTCTACACCAGCATTTTGAATCAGTGCTAATTCTATTTCTTCTTTATAATATTCAAAATTTCTTAATACCGACACACTTTATCCTCTCCATTTTTATCATTTCATTAAACGGTCTTGGACAATCCTCATAGTTTATTATCTTTAAATAACATCTTCTTACTCACATTTGTCAATGATTGTCTTTTTTTATTTTTAAAAAACCAATCAGAATCAAAATAATACCTAAAATAGCAATTGGAATATAAACCATATTTGGAAGCCTATAAACAAATTTATCTATCCCAGATATCACAATATAAATGACAATTCCTAAACTTATAAAAATATTCTGATTTTTCATAGTCTCATCTCTCTTTCAACTCTCACCAACATCTATATCCATGATATCATAATATGTTTATTAGCAGATTTATAAAATAAATAAAAACAAAGATTGCCCTGAGACAATCTTTACTCCATGATAAATTTAGCACTGTTTAAAATCAATTGACTTGCTTGAATACGATTTAAATCACGTCTTAAACCTTCTAAATCAATCTTTTCTAAAATATCTTTTTTATCCATTTGATATTGTTGTGACATCAAATCAACCTGACGGTCAACATCTTCATCACTTGTCATTAAATTTTCAACACGAATAATTTCATCAATAATAGCTTCAAAAATAGCTTGTTGTTTAGCAGCTGGCATTAATTGTGCATGTAATGCATCCATATCCATTCCCATCATTTGAAGATATTGTTCTAAAGCCATACCTTGTCCAGCTAATTCATTGCTGACATATTGAACATGTTGATCTAAAGCTTTTTGAATATCAGCTTCGTCTACTTCTACATCACTGTTTTCAATCAAAACACCTAAAACTTTATTTTCTTTTTCAGCACGTAATGCCTGAGCATTTTGATTTTCTAAACTTTCTCTGACTTTCTTTTTGAAATCTTCCACTGTCTCAACATCTGGCATTTGGAAAGATTGAACGAATTCTTCATCAAGTTGAGCTTGTACTTTTGATGCAATGTGATGAACTGTAACCTGGAAAATAACATCTGCACCTGCTAAATCAGCAACCCCATAATTTTCTGGGAAAGTTAGATTTAAATCTCTTGTTTCTCCTTTTTTCATACCAATCATCTGTTCTTCAAATCCTGGTATAAATGATCCAGAACCAATTTCTAATTGATATCCTTCAGCAGTTCCACCATCAAAAGCCACTCCATCTTTTAATCCTTTAAAATCAATTGTTGTGACATCCCCGTTTTCAACAGTTCCTTCTTTTTCAACCAATTGACTCTTTTGTGATAATAAATGTTGGATTTCTTTTTCAACATCTTCGTCTAATACTTGACGTGAAGTCACTTTGACTTCAATTCCTTTGTAATTTCCTAATTGATTAACTTTACTCATCTTTCTAATCCTTTCTATTTAAAACGCTCATATTCTATCATACAATTGATATTTGACGCAAGTCTTATCAAAAATGTGGTCTATTTTCTTAACTTCTACATAGGATATAGTTAAGGAGGAAATTATGACAAATCAAAACAATGAATATATATCATCACTTCAACTAGATGATTTTCAAGTTCTTTTAAAAGAATTTGATATCGAACTTGATCAATCTACACAACAAAGATTATTAAACATGATTAAAAACAATCAATACGCCTTACAACATGAACAATATCATTTTGTTTTAGAAAACTATATAAAAAAATTGACAAGTGAATTCACTTGTCAAAAAATACTTGTATTATTAAATCATTATTTTAAACCATTATTAAATGTTTGATGAACAAACATATTGATTTCTTCACGATAAGGAGCTTTTCCATCAATATAAGGTGTTTCAAGAATCTTTGGAACATCTTTTAATTGAGGATGATGAACAATGGTATTGAGTGTATCAAAGCCAATATATCCATATCCAATATTTTCATGACGATCTTTATGAGCTCCTCGTTCATTTTTAGAATCATTCACATGAACAACCAATAAACGATCTAAACCTATCTTTTGATCAAACTCTTTCAACAAGTCATCAAAATGAGTTAAATCATAACCTGCATCATGTAAATGACAAGTATCCAAACAAACACCCAGTAAAGAAGATAACTTTGTATGTTCAATAATATACTGAAGCTGATCAAAAGTTTTTCCAACTTCACTTCCCTTACCTGCCATTGTTTCTAAAGCAATATGTACTTTTTGATCTTCATGTAAGACTTCATTCAATCCTTTTACAATCTGATCCAAGCCAGCCTCATCCCCTGCTTTGACATGAGAACCAGGATGTAAAACCAAACGTTTGATACCAATAGCTTCACATCTTTCAATTTCTTCTTTTAAAAAGCGTACAGCCAACTCAAATGTTTCAGGCTTAATCGTATTTGCTAAATTGATAATGTATGGCGCATGAACAACAACATCCTGAATATCAATATGATGTTCTGCCATTAATGCTTTGGCTTCTTCAACACGTAACTGACTCACTGGTTTTCTGGCAGTATTTTGTGGAGCACCTGTATAAAACATAAATGTCGTTGCATCATAGGATAAAGCTTCTTTCACTGATCCTAGCATCATTTCTTTTCCACTCATGGAAACATGACTACCAATCTTCAACATTACTGTGCCTCTCTTTCACGTTTTTCTCTTTGTGCCTGTTTTGCACGTTCTTTCTTTTGTCTTCTAATATCCTGTTTAATCATCGCACGTCTTTCTTTTTGAACCATAGCTTCAATTTGTCTTTTACGTTTTTTCTTATATCCAGGTTTCACTTTGGCTGGTTTTCTGACAATAGCTGAGATTTTCTTTTCTAATTCAGTTTGATGTTTAACACGTGTCTTACGTTTTTCTCGTTCTTGACTTTGTTTAAACTGCTGTCCTTTTAATTCCTTGACTTCAAAATGAATACCTTTTTTCTCCAAGGCTTCAACCATTTGTTGATTATACGTATCATACATATTATAACATTCACCCGTATATTTTCCACGTCCACAACGACCACTACGATGAATATAGAAATCTAGCTCAGTTGGAAATTCCATATTAATAATATGACTGACACCATCAATATCAATCCCTCTTGCAGCAATATCAGTTGCGACAATATATTGATATTCCATATTTTTGATACGACGCATCATCTGTCGTCTTTCTCTTGGTTCCAGATTTCCATGTATTTCTCCAACCTTATAACCATCTTCACGCAACTGATGACTTAACTGTTCAACTTCTTCACGTTTATTACAGAAGATAATACAAATGTAGGGATCAATGACCTGCATAATATTTTTTAAAACTTCATAACGCTGACGATGTTTCGTTGGAACCAGATAATGTGAAATATTACGTGATGTTGATAGATGCTCATCAATTTCTATAATCTTTGGTGAGTCCATATATTTCTTTAAGAATGGTCTTAACATTTGTGGAATTGTTGCGGAAAAGACAAGCATCTGAAGATTTTCTTTCATCTTTCCCAGTACTGCATCAATATCCTCTAAATAACCATACTCTAATGTCATATCTGCTTCATCAATGACAAATATATCCGCAGTTGTAATTTTAAGAGCCTGTTCCTCTAAAGATAAATCTTTAATTCGTCCAGGTGTTCCAATAACCAAATGAGGTTGAACATTCAACTTTGAAATTGTTTTTTGTTTATCTTTACCACCAATGATTAATGAAACCCTTAAATTCTTATTATAATTTGTAAAAACTTTAGCCTGATCATAAATCTGTTGTGCCAATTCTCTTGTAGGAGCAGTAATGACTGCCTGCACACAATCTGCTGATGTCTCTATCATATCCATAATTGGAATTAAAAAAGCATGTGTTTTCCCTGTTCCTGTCTGTGATATGCCAATAACATCTCGATGTTTATAAACAAGTGGAATGACTGATTTTTGAATTTCTGTTGGTGATTGAAAATTCAACTTTTGTAATGTTTCTTTTACAAAAGGTTGAAATTGATATTGTTCAAATAATTTCATATAATCGCCTCCTTTTAGCCATATGATTATACACTAAAACTTTTAAAAAAGCAAAAAACTTTGATAAAATCTTATATTTTCTTTGATTATTTGTCAAAGCAAAAAGAGGGAAAGACATATTTGACATATATCTTGATATTACAAATGATCCTAGATACAATAATAAAAAGCCTTTTATTAAGCAAAAGCAAACAAAGTGACAAAAAGAACGTAAAAGTTGTCAAAATGACCACATCAGTTG
The DNA here is from genome assembly GCF_012027715.1 of Massilimicrobiota sp. SW1139. Classification (NCBI taxonomy): domain Bacteria; kingdom Bacillati; phylum Bacillota; class Erysipelotrichia; order Erysipelotrichales; family Erysipelotrichaceae; genus Massiliimicrobium; species Massilimicrobiota sp. SW1139. Next base: position 7,712 of record NZ_SJOR01000017.1, read on the forward strand.
GTAGTATTGCTTTTTCATTCTTTGTTATAATATGAGTGCCTAAGAAAGGAGACTATATATGAACATCGCTGATAGAATACAACATTTAAGAAAAGTAAAAGGGATATCACAAGAAGAACTTGCCAATCAAATTGGTGTTTCACGACAATCCGTTTCTAAATGGGAAAGCGAACAAACTTTACCAGACATTGAAAAGATTATTTTATTGAGTGACTTTTTTGAAGTGACAACAGACTATTTACTCAAAGGTATTGAGCCCACTCCTTGTGAGTCTATATCAACGCACGAAAAACCTAATGGTGTCATTTTTACAATCGTCGCAACAACAATGAATGCCCTTGGATTGATTGTTGCCGCCATGATATGGAATGAAAAACAAACTGCAATCGCAACACTCACTGGACTCATTTTGATTATCTTTGGATGTATGATTTATGGTATTGGTATGGTCATCTCAGATCAATCTTCTCAGACAAAAGCCAAACAACTATTTTGGTCCATAAATATATGGACATTAACATTCATTCCTTTATCTATGGCATATAACATCATGACAAGTGGCTTAGGAACTGCTCCATATCCTCTTCTTGATGCTTCCTATGTTGGATTTATTCTTTTTTGGATGATTTATATCATGCTTGGCAGTATTGTTAATCTTCTCATTTATAAACAAAGAGCATAAAATATCTCATGACGATTTTGATGATTTCTCTTCAAAGTCGTTATTTTTCTTTATCCAAAACACAAGTATCATCTTTTTTCTTTTAACATATCTTAACATAGGAGGTGTTAATCATGTATCCACAATATCCACCCTATGATTTTTATCCCTATTATCCACCAATGATGTATCAAAAACCATCATTATTACAATCTATGAGATATTCACTTCATCAGATGAATCTTTCATCAACGATTCAGACAGCTCAAAAAACACTTTATACGGCTAATCAGCTCATTCCTATTATCAATCAATTACGTCCTGTTTTGCATAATGCCAAAACAGCTTTCCGTGTTGTTAAAGCTGTGAAGAGTTTTGATTTAGATGACATAGATGAGGATATTGATAAAAATGTTCAAGTGGAATCACAGACTTTTGAAAATATGTTACCAGTAAGAAAGCCTAGTTAGGCTTTCTTATAGCATTGATAATGTCTGCATCATATCCATAAATTTCTAATAATGCAATCGCATTTCCTACTGTACAACGTCCCTGATGTATTTTATAATCACAGGATAATTGATTATTCACAATCGCATCACGGAAACAATACTGATCAATCCAAGGAAACTTTTCAACCAAAGATAAATCATGTGTTGTCACCAAAATCAATGATGAGCTTTGAAATAAATAAGTCAAAATAGCCTGAGAAATCATCACACGTTCTTTTTCATTTGTTCCTCTTAAAATTTCATCAATAAAGATCATACAATCCTTTTCTTTCACATCATCTATCATGGCTTTTAAAGTTTTAATTTCTTTTACATAATAACTATCTCCTGATGTTAAATCATCTTTCATATGAATGGCACTATGAATCGTATAATGATAACACTTCCATTCATCTGCAAAACATGTATGCAAAGTTTTCGCCATCAGCATATTGATACCAATCATTTTTAAGAATGTAGACTTACCTGATGCATTGGATCCTGTAATCATACAAGAACGTGTTGTTGAAAAACTATTTTTTACAGGATTAGAAATTAAAGGATGGTAAGCTTCGACAAACGAAAGCTGTTTGTCTTGTGTTAATTCAGGCAAACACGTGACATAACGTTCACGTACTAATCGCACACTTAAAGCAACATCTGCAGTTCCTAAATATTCATAGAAAGTAAGCATATAGCTTTCCATGTCTTCTTGATGCTTTAATAATATGAGATATTGATGTAGTGATAACATAAAGAAGCTTTGGATTGTCTGTGTGAAATAGAAAACATCTATTTTAGAAATCTTATATATGACACGTGCCAATACTGTATATGTCTTTGCTTTTTTAAGCATTGGCTTTAATTTTTGAATATCTTCTTCAGGAAAAATACGATGTTTAACCAAATGTGATAAAGCTTCAATCATAAAACAATAACTCATTGTTTCCGTCACAATAGTCTTTGTACGTTGACTATAATAAGTATTCAAAAGAATCATCAAAGCCGCATATATACAAAGTGGTAAAAAAATCAAACCACCTAAGAAAAACCACATGATGATAAATACAATCGGACAAAAACCTAAGCACATAATGAGTCGTTTTTCCCATAACGAAAAGACTTGAGAATGCTGAAACAAGCCTAAACATGCGTCATATTCTTTACTTAACTGATAAAGATGATAAAGTGTATCAGATAAGATTTGAGGATTCTGATAGCGCTGAACCATGCTTTCTAACAAATGATGATCACATTGTTTTGATAACATACGACCATACATATATTCTCTACCTATATTCGTATAGGTAAAGTCACATTTCTGTAAAACTTTTAATAACTGAAAATCATCAATTTCCTGTTTAGATATTGCTTTTTCTTTTAACGTTTCAGCATATTCCTCATTCCATTCTATTTCATCTTTTTCAAGCTGATATGGAAACAGTTGAACTAATCGTTTATGCATAAAAATATTCCATAAGCCTTTCAAAACCATAATCACTATCAATATCAGTAAAATAGCTACCCAAAATATCATCATGGTATCTCACCTCACCTTGACTTTACAGCACTACCCTTGGGGTAAAGCAACTATTTTTTTATTTTTTGATAAATTTCATATAAAAACAGTCTAAATGCAGAAGAAAAGTGAATCACTAAAATAAGTAACATGGCTAAAGAAGCCAATATAGATAAAAATGAGTCATTATCAAATAAAAATAAAGCATAAATAAAAATAGATAAACAAATTATAATTCTTTCAAAGGGCAGGATGGTTTGTGTAGAAGAATTGATTTTTTTCAATTGTTTGGTTTGTTCTAGCTGATGGCTTAAATTATCTAATGTCTGTTTTTGCGTCAAACTCTTTTTCACATCATCAATATATTGTAATGATGTTTCAATATCAAAAATCTGTTTTTCATATTCTTCTTTTTTCAGATCAAAAATATCATATTGATTATTGATCAGTATATCTTTAATTTGAGAAATAGAGAAATTAAGTTGTCTTAAACATTTAATTTGCATCAATCTTTCAATATCTTTCTGTTGATAAACACGATAACCATGAGCATCTTTTTGAGGATGAATGAGCCCTTTTTGTTCATAAATCATAATCGCTTTCTTAGATAAATTTAATTGTTGAGAAACTTCCTGAATATGCATCATTAATCACCTGCTTTCATTATATAAAGATTTCTTCATCATCACAAGAAATTATGATACAATGAAGTGGAGGTGAAAAGGTATGCAAGTGAAAGCTATTACCCCAAGAGGATACTGTAAAGGTGTCGTCCGTGCTATTGAAATAGCAAAAAACGCACAAAATGAACAACAACCTATTTATATCTTAGGAATGATTGTTCATAATCAATATATTGTGGAAGCATTAAAAAAAAGAGGTATTCAGACAATTGATATTCCTGGTCAAACACGTCTAGAATTATTAAATCAGATTCAACACGGAACAGTCATTGTCACTGCTCATGGTGCCAGTGATCAGGTATTTCAAAAAGCGAAAAATAAAGGTCTCAATGTCATTGATGCTTCATGTTTAGATGTGATTAAGACACATGATTTAATCAAAAAGAAATTGAATGAAGGATATGACATCTTATATATTGGAAAAAAAGGACATCCTGAAGCTGAAGGTGCTATTTCTATTGATGAAAAACGAGTGCATTTGATTACCAGCAAAAATGATATTCAAATGATGGATCCAAATAAGCATTATGTGATGACGAATCAGACAACCATGTCTTTATACGATGTCTATGATTTATGTGAGTATGCCAAAACGATACTTCCTCATGTCACAATCGAAAAAGAAACTTGTACAGCAACGAAAATCAGACAAGAAGCTATTAAAAACATGGAAGAAGATATTGATATTGTTTTCATTGTGGGTGATCCTCATTCTAACAATACTCAAAAACTAGCAAGCATTGCCAGTGAAAAGAAAGAAGTTCATATGATTGAGAGTCTTGATGATTTAAATATTAACTGGTTAAAAGGGAAAAAGAAAGCTGCAGTCTCTTCAGGTGCATCTACACCAACCTATTTAACAAATCAAGTTATAGAATTCTTACATCAATTTAATGAAAATGATCCTCAGACCTTCTTTAAACAACCGATAGACTTAACAAAAATATTAGACTAAATGCATGTTTTCATGCATTTTTTTATTAAAAAAGTTTTCCAGAAAGGAAAACTTAATCATCAGGTAGCCATTTCACTTTATGATAATAAATAATAAACATAATAGCAGCACTGATCCATGTCACTGGCCAGCCAAAGAAAACAAAGAAAACATCAGATGTCATTGAGGTTACAATAGCTAAATAAATCTGTCTTAAAATAACAAAATTAAATACCATAATATACATTGGGATAGATGATTTTCCAGCCCCTCTTAAAACACCATTATAGATTTGTACAATTGGTAATAACATATAACATGTTAAAAAGGGAAATAACATTTTCCATCCTGCTTCTACTACTGCCTGATCGCTATTAAAGATACGAATAACATCTCTTCCAAAGAAGAATAAAAAGACAGTCATAGCTCCCACAACCGCAAAAGTCATCCATAAAGCTATCTTTGAACCACGTTTGACACGATCATATCGCTTAGCTCCAATATTTTGTCCAACAAATGTTGTAATTGCCATATTAAAACTTTGTAAAGGCAAATTCACAAAACCATCAATACGAATCGTTGCTGAATAACCTGCCACAACATCTGAGCCAAAAACATTGACATAAGATTGCACCACAACATTAGATAAAGACACAATACTTTGTTGTAAAGCCGTAGGCAATCCAATCATAATAATACGCTTTAAAATAGGAAGATGAAAACGAATTTTTCTTATTTTTAAAGCATAGACTTCATCACTTTTCATCAAGACGATACAAACCAGTAAAGCACTTAATGCCTGAGAAACATCAGTCGCAATAGCTGCTCCTGCCACACCCATATGGAAACCTCTCACTAACAATAAATCTAACACAATATTTGTTAAACAGGCTGCTACTAGAAAATAGAGTGGCCTTTTTGAGTCTCCAACAGCACGTAAAACGCCTGCCCCCATATTATAAATCAATGCAAAAGTGATTCCACCAAAATAAATTGTTAAATATGTTGATGATTCAGGAAACACATCTGCAGGTATACCTATCATATGTAGAAGTGGATTAGTGAATAAAACACCAACAATCGTTAAGAAAATAGCCATAACAATCGTTAAAGCTGCTGAACTATGAATAGCCTGTTTTAATCTTTTAGAATCATTGGCTCCGTAGTATTGAGCAATCACAACTCCTGCACCTGTTGCCAATCCCATAAAAAAACCAATAAGCATATTTGTGATAGGTGAAGACGCCCCAACAGCAGCCAATGCCTGTTTAGAAACATAATTCCCTACGACATATGCATCTACAGTATTATATAATTGCTGGAATAGATTTCCAATCAAAAGTGGGATTGAAAACCAAAAAATAGATTTTGCTATACTTCCATAAATCAAATCTGTTGATTTTCGACTTTGATCCATATATTTCTCCCCTTCCCTCTATACAATGTCTTATTGTACTCTTGTTTTTCATTTTTACAATAATATTTCATAAGATAAAAATATTTTCATCTATCTCAAAAAAAATAATTATCTATATTTTATTGTGGATAAAATGAGTATGGAATCATATGTATTTTACACTTTATCTAATATGATCTTGTTTTAAAGAATTGGAAACTTGATTATAAAAAATGACTAGAAATCTTAAAATCCCAGTCATTATTTCATTAATTTATTTTCAATTTTTATATTATTCTTTGATAAACTCATCTTTATATTCTTGAAGATATTGAACAAGAAAGTGATAACATTCATCTTCTGCATGATTATAGTAACACTCATCTATTTTATTTAACTGTTCAGATAATTTTGAATCACTATCCATTTCTACAACCTCACGAGGATAAATACTCTATGCTTCCTTTAAGTATTGATAACTATCATTCAAATGTAAAATATGTAATGTATCAAGTGTTGGTTCAATAAATTCACTCCCATTATAGAAAAATTGTTCAATTCCACCATTTCCTGTTTCACCTATAAAATAAGAAATCAGCCAAAAGTTTTTTTGATATTCATTTAACTGATTCAAATCATAACCATAATCACAAAGTTCAGATATGCGTAGCCAAACTTCATCAACAGACTCTTGCGTCATATCCTGATTAAGAATATCTTCTAAGGGCTTTTGTGAAATTTGAATTTCATGAAAAATATCTGTTGCAAGTTCCTTTTCCAGTACTGATGCTCTTTGACCAGTTACATAAAAATAAATACCTATAAAAAAGAAAGCAACAATCAATCCAATTATAATTTTCTTCATTTTTAAACCTTAATAACAACTTTCCTGATAATCTATTAACTGATCATTTTCATAAACAATCTTTGCACTATGAAATTTTGAATCTTGAATCCATTCAAAGAAATGATAATCACCTTCCCACATAGGTAAAGATGAAATCTGATCATTGTCAATCCATTGTAAAATACCTTCATCACATTCATGAATTTCACCACTAAAATCAGAACATGTATAAACAAACATCCCTTCATCCTGACCGTGGTAAAGTTTAGGAAAAACAACAAATCCATGAAGTTGAAGTTTTAAAGCTGTTAAACCTGTTTCTTCATAGATTTCTCGTCTCATGCATTCTTCAGCACTTTCACCCTCTTCGAATTTTCCACCAACACCAATCCATTTTCCACCATTGATGTCATTTTCTTTTTTTATACGATGGAGCATAAGTGTCTGATGATCCTTTTGAATATAACACATGGTTGTCAAAATCATATTATCGGTAGTGATAATAATCAGGAGAACTTCCTTCTATTATCTCTACATTCACTTCCTTTTCTAATAATTCTTTTAATTTTCTCACCATCATGTTTTCTGCATGATGATGAATATCAACCAATAACATATGATGGTCAACTGCATTTTTCGCATGACGATATTTGGTATCTCCAGTTAAATAGGCATCTGCTTTTCCATAGAACTGTGACATAAAATCTGCTCCACTTCCCCCACATATCGCAACCTTATGAACCATATCAGCATGTCCAGCATATTGAAAATGCTTTAAATGATAAGTTGTCTGTACATGGTCAAGAAAATCATCCATTGTCATAGGCTGATTCAAAGTGGCTATACGTGTGATACCATCTTCACCACGTTCAATATCATGAACCCCTAATGCTTCCATGAGCCATTCATTCATTGCCACATTATCTAAAGCCGTATGTGAACTATAAACAACGATATGATGTTCAATAGCTTTAAAAATAAATGCGCCCATAAAATCATCCTGGTCAATATTCACAATGGGATCTAATAAAAATGGATGATGTGTAATTAACATCTGACATTGATTCTTAATGGCTTCATCAATAGTCTGTAAATCAGCATTTAACGCAATCATTATCTTAGAAACCTCTGTTTCAACCTGACCAATCTGTAATCCACATTTATCCCATTCTTCCTGTAAAGAAAGAGGAAAATGTTTTTCCATAACTGCAATAATCTCTTTAGCCTTCATTGAGCTCACCTTCTATCATTTCAATCATATGTAAAACTTCCTGATAACGAGGATGGTTTTCCTCTAAAGAAGTCAATATATTTTGATAAATATGTAATTGTCTTCTCCATTTTTCATAAAATAAAGTATTTTTCTCTTGTCTTAAATAAGGTCCAAAATAAATATCTTCTTCCTGATAAGAAAGTTGTTTTGATGTTTTCTGACAAACCATAATTTCATAAATATGATGTGCATCTTTCACAATATCTTCATCAATAATTTCTATCTGATGTAAATAAAGATACTCACGTAAAACTTCTAAACCTACATTAGCCTGTAAAAATAATCGTTGATCTTGGATATATTCAGGAAATTCATCTAATATATCCACAATTAACTTACCACCCATACCACAAATACTGATCATATCGACATGTTGATCTAAAAGTGGATGAATACCACTGCCAAGCAGTGGTATGACTTTATTCTCTAAATGATAACTCCCAATCGTTTCTATAGATGCTTGGATAGGTCCCTTCGCTATATCACAGGCATAGGCCTTTTGAATGACATTTTCATTCACTAAATAACAAGGTAAGTAAGCATGATCAGTTCCTATATCTCCAAGACTTTCTCCATGTTTATATTTGATAATCAAGTCCGCAATGGCCTGTAATCTTTTTGATAGTTTCATATTAACGATCTAAGAAATCCTTTAAACGTTTTGAACGTGATGGATGTTTTAATTTTCTTAAAGCTTTGGCTTCAATCTGACGGATACGTTCACGTGTGACATTAAATTCTTTACCAACTTCTTCAAGTGTTCTCGTACGACCATCATCAAGACCAAAACGTAAACGTAAAACTTTTTCTTCACGATCTGTTAATTCTAATAAAACTTCATTTAATTCATCTTTTAATAATTCATTCGCAGCATAATCATCTGGTGACATTGCCCCTTCATCTTCAATGAAATCTCCTAAATGTGAATCATCTTCTTCACCAATTGGCGTTTCTAATGATACAGGTTCTAAAGATATCTTTTGAATTTCACGTACTTTTTCTGGTGTCATACCATCCATCTTTTCAGAAATTTCTTCTGCTGAAGGTTCACGTCCTAATTCTTGGATCAATTGTCTTTGAACTCTTGTTAATTTATTGATCGTTTCAACCATATGAACTGGAATACGAATTGTTCTGGCCTGATCTGCAATAGCACGTGTAATAGCTTGTCTAATCCACCATGTTGCATATGTAGAAAACTTAAATCCTTTTGTATAATCAAATTTTTCAACAGCTTTGATAAGCCCCATATTTCCTTCTTGAATCAAATCAAGGAATAACATTCCTCTACCAACATATCTTTTTGCGATAGACACAACAAGACGTAAGTTAGCAGCTGCCAATTTCTTTTTAGCTTCTTCATCACCGTCTAATATTCTTTTCGCAAGAGAAATTTCTTCGTCATGACTTAATAATTCAACGCGTCCAATTTCTTTTAAATACATTTTCACTGGATCATTAATTTTTACATTGCTTCCAAGCTGATTAGAATCATCTTCTTCCTCATTGCTGTACATATTAACAGTATCTCCTGTTAACATGTCAAAATCGCCACCAAAGTCTAAATCAGCAACATCATTGTCAATATCTGAATCTAAATCATCTAAATTATCCAAATCATCCAATGTTTCTAATGCTTCAAGATCATCCAAATCACTTGCCATACCACTCATTAACTGATCATCATCAATATCATCTAAAGCATCAAATCCATCTTCAATTAAAATATCATTATCCGTAATAAAAGATAATAATTCTTCAGCTGATTCATCATCTAAGTCATACTTTGTTAAAAAGGCATCTAAATCATCTTGAGATAATTTACCACCCATAGCTTCAGCTGTTTCTTTGATTAAATTCTTCAAATCATCCAATGTCACTGGTGTTGCTTTCTTTTTCATATCCTTTTTCATATTACTTTTTATTGACCTCCTAATTTAACAATCTCATTTAAAATCTGTGCCTTTTGTTGAGGATCTAATATATAACGAAATTGTTCTAATAACTGTTCTTTTTTCATTTTCTTTGCATGATTTCCTATGGTTTCTATATAATCATCTATCGCTTTTTCTTCATAAACTTGTGGCAAAGGAGATTGTGCAATCTCTACCACAGTTTGTATCAAATCTTCTTTTTGTATACTATTTATCAAATCTGCAATTTCTAATTGATTATGATGACGATAGTAGTCAATAATATAAGAAGCAATGATACGATATTGATCATTGTACATAAAACCTGCTTTTGCTTCATATTTCAAAGCGACACTTTTATGATTTAACATATAAAATAACAAATCATGTTCAGCTTGCTGATATTTATCCTTTAAATGTGTTATTTTCTTTTGCGGGACTCTTGTTTCTTGATGAAATTGAGGTTTCATCCCATTGATCTGCTGATGAATCAGATCATAAGAAAAACCTGACTGTTTCGATAAAACCTGGATGTAATAATCCTGATCAATAGGATCATGAATTTTAGCAATTTCATAACACATTTTCTCTAAATAATTTTTACGATCATCATAATTTTGAGAATCTATTTTCTGATACTCAAAATTCATTAAAAATTCTATCGGTTTCAATGTCTTTTTAAGGGCTTCCTGTAATCCTTCTTTACCATGTTCTTCATAGATTTCATCAGGATCATGATTATCAGGTAAAACAATAATGGATACTTGAAAACCAGCTTCCTCCAATTCTCTGGCAGCTTTACTCATAGCTGTTTGTCCAGCCTGATCACCATCCAAACACAAATGAACATGATGTGTCAAACGACGTAAAGCCTGAATATGTCCCTTTGTCAGAGCTGTTCCCATAATAGCAACTGTATTTTCAATACCTGCTTTATACATCGCTATGACATCCATAAATCCTTCCAGTAAGTATATAAATCCAGCTTCTTTAACCGCATCTTTACATTGATGGTAATGATAAAGTGTCTGTCCTTTAATAAAAATATCAGATTCAGGAGAATTGACATACTTGCTGTCAGTTTGTGTTGGTTTATAAATACGTCCACTAAATCCAACAACCTGTCCTTGCTGATTATACAATGGAAACATAATACGATCTTGGAAACGGTCAAAATGCTGATATGATTCTACAATCAGCCCAGACTTGACCATATCTATTTCCTGAAAGCCCAATTTTTCAAATGCCTGATATAAAGTTGACTGCAAAGGTGCATAGCCAATTTGAAATTCTTTAATCAATTCATCAGAAAAATGACGTTTCGTTAAATAAGCTTTTGCTTCCAGTCCCAATTTTGTATTGAGATAGTAACTATAAATTTTCTGTGCTTCTTCGTGCATTTGATAAAGTGAAGCATTTTCTTTAGAAATCGGTGATGAAACGACATCTAAATGATATTCACTCAAATCAATATGACCTATTTCGGCAACTTTTTTAACAGCTTCTATGTATGATATTTTTAAATATTTCTGTAAAAATGTAAAAACATTGCCTCCCGTACCACACACAAAACACATAAAAATTTGCTTATCAGGCGAAACAGACATTGAAGGATGTTTATCATCATGAAAAGGGCATAATGCTATGTAATTTCTTCCTTTCTTTTCCAAAGGAAGATACTCGCCAATCACATCAACAATATCAACGCTCTGCCTGATTTCATTTATCTTTTCCTGTGATAGACGTGCCATATATGCCCTCCTTTATTAAAAACGAATCTTTTTTGTTAGATAATCTACAAGTTCATGAATTGGTAAACGAATCTGTTCCATTGTATCTCGATCTCTTAATGTGACAGACTGATCATTTTCACTGTCAAAGTCAACAGTTATACAATATGGCGTTCCAATTGCATCCTGACGACGATAACGTTTTCCAATCTGTCCAGCAACATCGTATTCCACATTAAATTCCTTAGCTAACAACTGATAAACTTCCATAGCTTTATCACTTTGTTTCTTTGTAAGTGGTAAAATAGCTGCTTTTACAGGTGCCACAGCTGGATGGAAATGCATCACAAGACGTGTTTCTTTTTCCAACTGTTCTTCCTCATAAGCATCAGCTAAAACAGATAAGAATAAACGATCTGCCCCTACTGATGGTTCAATAACATATGGTAAGTATTTTTGATTCGTTTCAGGATCTAAATACTCTAGGTTTTTCTTAGAATATTCCTGATGTCTACCTAAGTCATAATCTGTACGATCAGCAATACCCCATAATTCACCCCATCCAAATGGATAAAGATATTCAATATCACTTGTTGCCTTAGAATAGAATGATAATTCTTCTTTTTCATGATCTCTAAATCTTAAATTATCTGCACTTAATCCTAAGTCCAATAAAAATTGCATACATTGATTTTTCCAATAATCAAACCATTCTAAATCTGTATCTGGCTTTGTAAAGAATTCTAATTCCATCTGTTCAAACTCTCTTGTTCTAAAGATAAAATTACCTGGTGTAATTTCATTTCTAAAAGATTTCCCAATCTGACCAATTCCAAATGGAACTTTTTTACGTGATGTTCTTTGAATGTTTTTAAAATTCACAAAAATTCCCTGAGCCGTTTCAGGTCTTAAATAAACAACACTTTTGGCATCTTTGACAACACCCATATATGTTTTAAACATCAATTCAAACTCACGAATATCTGTAAAGTCTTCACTTCCACAGTTTGGACATTGAATATGATGTTCTCTAATAAATTCCATCATTTTTTCTGGTGCCCAACCATCACTATGAATATTTGGATCATAATCTTCAATCAATTTATCAGCACGATGTCTTGTTTTACAATGTTTACAGTCAATCAATGGATCACTGAATCCACCAACATGCCCACTAGCTTCCCAGACTCGTGGATTCATAAAAATTGCTGAATCTAATCCAACATTATATGGTGATTCCTGAATAAAACGTTTCCACCATAATTTCTTAATATTATTTTTCATTTCCACACCTAAAGGACCATAATCCCAAGTGTTTGCAAGCCCATCATAAATTTCAGAACCCTGATAAACAAATCCTGAATTTTTTGCATGAGCAATTAATTTATCCATATCTTTGTTTGCCATATTTATACCCCTTTTTATTTATGTTTATACCTATATAAAATAGCAAAGACCTAGCACAAGCCAAGTCTTTTATTTATATATTTACTTCGTATTTATACCCTTATAGTAGTCATTTGTCAACCAACAATGAGTGTACTTTATAAATATGTCCTTTCATTTAGCCATTTCAGTATACTCTTATAAACCAACTTTTTATCTTTTTCAAACAACAAGGCATGTCGTTGCCCTGAAAAGATTTCAAATGTCAGATCCTGAATCGGTATTTTTTTATATTTTTCAATAAGTTTTTTTATATTAGGACACATAGGATCATTTTCACCAATACCAATATATATTGATAAAAACGAAGGAATACTCATGATTGTTTTTTCAGTATTGACTTCCTGTATCATATGAATAATATCTCGATATCCCTGAACAGTATATGCAAAATGTGACATAGGATCTTCCAGAAAACGCTGTCTTTCATCCTCATCACTCGTTAACCAGTCCATATCACTTGTCATGCGAATTCTTTTATTTAAACGATGACGAAGATAGCGAGAATATTGTTGTGCTTTATGAAGTGGTCCCTTCCACATCTTTAATAAACGTAAATAAATACGTTTCAAATAGAAGAAATCAACTTTTGAAGGTGTTCCCAGTAATAAAGCCCCTTCAATAAAGTCACCAAAAACAGTCATATACTTACGTATCAAAATAGAGCCTAAATCAACTCCCAGCATGAAATAAGGTGAATCAGGATACTTTTCACGAATAATCATCTGCAAATGATGCATATCTTCAATCAGATGCATAGGCCCATCATGTTCTCCAAAATATCCCTGTTCAAAATCAATTAAAGAACGTCCATGTCCAGCAAAATCACTCACTACCACCACAAAGCCTTGACTTGCTAGAAAAGAAGCAAAATGTTCATAACGTCCAGCATGTTCTCCTAAACCATGATGAATCTGCACAATGCCTTTTACACGAATCACAACTTGAGGCTCATAAACATGATAACGAATATTGATATGCATGGATGATGTAAAGAAAGCAGTACGTTTCATATCATGACCCCCTTCGTAGTGGACGTTTTTGACCTTTTGGTTTAATTAAACATTTCTTTTGAAAACCAATTAAATCTGTTCTTTTTGCTAATGTTAAAGCTTCATAGACAAGATGATAATTTTGTGGTCGACGATATTGCATCAAAGCACGTTGCATTGCTTTCTCTTTTGGTGTTTTCGCAACATAAACAGGTGTCAAATCTCGTGGATCTAACTCTGTATAATACATAGCTGTTGATAAAGTTCCAGGAGTTGGATAAAAATCCTGAACCTGTTCTGGCTGATGATGGATATCTCTTAAATATTCAGCCAATTCAATAGCACTGTTTAAATCACTACCTGGATGCGATGACATCAAATAAGGAACAAGATACTGATTTTTGTTCATCTCTTTATTGAGTCGTTTATACTTATCCACAAACTTTTCATACAGTTCACGATGAGGTTTCCCCATTTTATCGAGAACCTGATTACTGATATGCTCAGGAGCAACCTTTAATTGACCACTGATATGATGTTGAATCAGTTCTTTAAAAAATGTATCATCCTGATCATACATTAAATAATCATAGCGAATACCAGAACGAACAAAGACTTTTTTAACACCTTCTAAGCTTCTTAGTTTTTTAAGCAAAGCCAAATAATCACTATGATCGACTCTTAACTGACGACATGGTTTTGGCCATAAACACTGTCTAGTTGGACAGGCTCCATGTGTCGTTTGTTTTTCACAGCTAGGAAATCTAAAATTCGCTGTTGGTCCTCCAACATCATGAATATAACCCTTAAAATCTGGATCCTGGATAATTTTCTTAGCTTCTTCAACTAACGACTCATGAGAACGTGATTGAATGATACGTCCCTGATGAAAGTTTAAAGCACAGAAATTACAGGCCCCAAAACAGCCACGATTACTGATAAGCGAAAAACGCACTTCTTCAATCGCTGGAATATAATCATAGCTTGGATGATACGTTCTTTGATAAGGCAAAGCATATGTATCATCAAACTCCATTTGCGTTAATGGGCGATTAGGGCGATTTTGTACGACATAAAATCCCTCATATGGTTCAACCAATGTTTTGGCATTATAATGATCAGTATTACGATATTGAATACCAAATGATTTGGCATATTCTTTTTTATCATGAGTCATATCAAAAAACGATGGTAACATGATATGATCATCTGGAATCATAGATAAATCCTTTGTTTTAAAAACTGTTCCATCTAAATAAGTCAAATCATGCACGTCAAGTCCTGCATCCAATGCTTCAGCAATCTCAATAATGCTGTTTTCTCCCATTCCATACATCAATAAATCTGCATTCGCATCAATTAAAATAGATTTTCTGACTTTATCATCCCAATAATCATAATGAGCCAAACGTCTTAGACTGGCTTCAATACCACCAATCAAAATGGTTGCATCATGATAAGCTTCACGCACTTTTTGACTATAAACAATCACTGCACGATCAGGTCGATGACCCATTTCTCCATTATTAGAATAACTGTCTTTTTTTCGTCTTTTCTTGGATACACTATAATGATTCACCATTGAATCAATATTACCACTAGAAATCAAAAAGCCAAGACGTGGTTTGCCAAAACGCTGAAAATCATCCAAACGACGCCAATCTGGTTGTGCTAAAAAACACACTTTAAAGCCACGACTTTCTAAAGTACGTGTAATAATCGCTGCACCAAATGATGGATGATCAACATAGGCATCTCCACTAATATAGACAAAATCAGGCTGTTGCCATCCTCTTTCTAACATTTCTTCTTTTGTTGTTGGTAAAAATTGTCCCATAACATTTCCCCTTTATATGCTCATATTATACACTAATTTGTTTTGAAGAAAAATAAAATTGTGTAGAATTTCTACACAATTTGATGAATAAAACGTGATGTTTTCAACTGAATTCCCGTATATTCTTCAATCAACGATTCCATTAAAGGCACTAATACCTGAATGGCTGATGAAGAAATATGCAAATGATCAATAGCGGTTATAGGAATCTTATGAATATGTCGAAAAGCTTTTAAAATATCCTGAGAATAGGGCTGATGATGTCCTATGTGTTTTGAACATAAAAATCCTCCATCTTCCAATGAAATAGAAACAACTTGAGGTGAACCACACAAAACACAGCCATCAACATCCAAAGATACCCCATTATGCTCTAAAATAAAGACATTAAAAAGCAGATAAACAAGCAATGGTGGATATCCCAAATCCAAAGCATGTAAAGCTTCATATAACATTCTATATTCTTTTTCTAAAGGTTGATTATCTTCAACATAACGATAGAAATATTCTAAAATATACTGTCCAACAATCTCACTTTCCAAATTTTCTTCAATGTGTCTAAAATAATCAAGTGGTGTAGCCTTAATCAATGTACTCATTCCTTTTTTTAAGGCAATCGTCAATTCACTTAACATCATTTCTTGACACCCACGGGCATTCTTGCTTGTCATTTTACGAATCCCACGTGCCATCACACTCATTTTTCCATATTCATGACTATAAATATGTAAAATCATATCATTTTCTTTATACGGTGTTTTCTTTAAAATAACAGCTTCAACAACTTCCTCATGAATAGTCATTTTCATCATAACCAAACTCTCTTAAATACTTTTGTTTATTACGCCAATTCTTTTCTACCTTCACAAAAAGTTCTAATGTAACTGGAGTTTGTAAAAAACGTTTCATTTCACGTCTGGCATTTTGTTTAATCTTTTTAATCATACTTCCCTGTTTACCAATAATAATAGCTTTTTGACTTGGACGATCCACAACAATCGCCGCCATGACATGAACACCATCTTCATCTTCAGTCATACTTTCAATGACAATCGCAACACTATGAGGCACTTCTTCATGAGTAAAATATAAAATCTTTTCACGAATAAATTCTGCCATAATAAAACGTTCTGGATGATCAGTAATATGATCTTTAGGATAATACATAACCCCTTCTTTTAAATCATTTTTGATTGTGTCTATGAGATGTTCAACATTATCCCCATTTAAAGCACTAATAGGAATAATTTCTTTAAAATCAAACATTTCTTTCCATTCATTTAACTTTTGAATTAATTCATCTTTTGACAACAAATCAATCTTATTTAAAAGAAGATAAACAGGTCCATCTGCTTCCTTTAAACGACTGACAATAAAACGATCTCCTCGACCAATCTTTTCATTCGCTGGCGCAAGCAATAAGACAATATCCACACCATAAATGCTATTTAAAGCATTGGTATTCATAAAAGATCCTAAACCATCCTGTGGTTTATGAATCCCTGGTGTATCCATAAAAATAATCTGCGCTTCATCATCTGTATAAATACCTTGAATCGTATTACGTGTCGTTTGCGCGGTTGATGATGTAATCGCTAATTTTGTTTTTAAAATATGATTCAATAATGTTGATTTTCCAACATTAGGGCGTCCAACAATACTTACAAATCCTGATTTAAATGTCATAAACTCTCTCCTGTAAATGCACGAGGTAATAACTCCTGCATATTTGTGACTTCATAATAATCTTTGCTTCCTAAAATAATAGGTGTAAGGGGATCTAACAATTCAGCCAAAACCTGACGGCAGGCTCCACATGGTGAAATAAGTGGTGAACAGTCACCAACAATGGCTAGTGCTGCAATATCATCCTGGCGATAGCCTTGACAATAAGCCTGAAACACAGCATTACGTTCAGCACACATTGTTGAGCCATAAGCCGCATTTTCAATATTTGTGCCATAAATTTTTTGTCCATTTTTCAACAATAAACAGGCCCCCACACGAAAATGAGAATAAGGAACATATGCGTTTTGCGAAGCTTTGAATGCTTCATCAACAAGTTCTTGATAATCCATATTCTAACCTCTTTCTATTCCTAACTGATTTAAAATATCTTTTTGTAAAGCTAACATTTCTTTTTCATCATCTTCATTCATATGGTCATAACCAAGCAAATGTAAAAGTCCATGTGTCATTAAAAAGCACATTTCACGTTTTAATGAATGTCCATATTCCTGTGCCTGCTGACAGGCATGTTCATATGAAATGAATATATCCCCTAAGCTTCTTGGCATACCGGCCACATAATATTGTTCATTATCTTCTAATGCAAAACTGATCACATCGGTTGCACGATCAATATGACGATAATCACGATTCATCTGATGAATCTGTTCATCATCAACAATCACACATGATAATTCTACATCATCATCAATCTGCAATGTCTGTAATGTTGTTTCAATAATTTTTCGAAAAACAGCTTCATAATCTTCCTGACATAAATGCTTTTCATCTTCATATACAAAATCAATATTCATCTTCTCACCCTTTATTTCTTTATTTTTCCTTTTTCAATTATAACACATTCCATATTCTTGTTCACTATCTTTGTTTGATGGTTAATCATAATATAAATTTTTCCTTCATCATTTTTCATCAGATAACGTAAAATTTTATTTGCTAAACGTGTATCCATATGTGAAAAAGCCTCATCTAAAATCAGCACATCCCAGTCACGACACAACATACGAATCAATGCGACAACCTGTCTTTGTCCAAGGGATAGTGGATATCCATTTTCTGACAAGACAATATGCATCATATCTTTTAAACTTTCCATTCCAAATGTTTTTAAATAGAATTGTATTTTCTTTTCATCCTGACATAGAAAATTATCTTGAAGTGTCATATGTAAAAATGTTGGCGTTTCATTTAAATATCCAATATGTTCATATAAAGAAGCCAAATCAATTTGCCTCAATTCTAAATCATTGATATAAATATCACCCTGATATGCTAAGTCTTCTGCTAATAATAACTTTAAAAGAGTTGTTTTTCCACTACCTGTAATACCTTTAATCCACAGATGATGTTGGATATTTAAATCAATATGTTCTAAAACTGGCAACTGATAACCATAAGCATAAGTGACATCATCATAACGAATAGATGTAATCGGTTGATCAAGAGTACATTTTGATTTCTCTAAATCAACTTCAAAATTCTTATACTTATCATAAATCAAACTAACCTGTTTATACTGACTGGCTAAAGCAACCATATTTAAAACCGGCTGAATGCAATAAGAAACCAGCATATAAAACATGATCAACTGTCCCATTGTGATATGTTGAAGATGAAAAAGATAAAATCCTACCAATAAAACAATACCATAACATAAAACAATCAAATATTGAATTAAAGACTGAAATTGATTTAAAAATAAGGCTTGTTTTTCTTTTAATAAAGCTTCATCTAAATACACATGATAACTTCTTTCACGTTGTCTTTGAAACAAATGAAAATAGCGAATTAAAGAATGATTATCAATCAGTTCTAACACATGATGTCTAAAAAGATAATGTGCTTCTAAATAATTTTTATTTATGCTTTGAAAATCTTTTAATCGAAAATAACTGATGACACATATGACTATAAAAGTCACTGCTACAATCAAGGCTAACCAGATATTCAATAAACACATGCCCACAAATAAAACAACAAAAAACAAACCATCTAAAAAGAATTTCTCAAAACACTCCAGACTCATTTCTGTCAAATCAAAAAGACTTAATAATTGACTTTGAATCACACCATGATCCTGATAAAAAAATGAATGTGACTGTTTCAACATATTCATAAGTGACTGAAAAACATAATCTTCATCCATAGCCTTTTGGAGATGAATCATTTCTTTCATTTTTAATTGTGTCATATATGTACGTATGCATTCTAAGGTTGTATAAGCCATCGCTAATATAGCCATATAGAAAAAGGCAGTTTTCAAATGAATATAATCAATCAGAATCTGAAAAAAATAACTGCTACCATAACCAATAACCGCAATCCATAGACCTTTCCATATCAAAGATATCATATAACGCTGATAAGCAAAAAAGGTATCTTTTAAAAATTGTCTATAACTTTTATAATGAAGCTGAGGAACACGTCCCACATGTTTAATCACAATGACTCTTTGCCCATAATGTTCATTCATCTCTTCTATGTACATTTTGACTAATCCTTTTGCTGGATCACCAATGATATACTCTTCATCTTTGATCTCATATAACACAACAAAATGTCCTATTCCATCATAAATCATATATAAAATACATGGACACTTCACTTCTCTAACAATATCTTCTAAAGTGGCTTCATAGGCTTTGGCTTCAATCTGATAACTTTTTAAACATTCAATCATACCTCTTATAGAGATTCCATTTTGATTTAATCTGGCTTTTTTCTTTATATTTTTGATTTCATCATAAAAATGATAATATTTTAAAATCATATCAATACAATAAGCTCCACATGACTTTTCTTCATCTTGTAATTCAATTGGATATTTATGCATAGAAAAACCCCCTTACTTCTATATACGCAAAAAGTAAGGGTTTTTTCTTTTTTTATATTCATTTTTTTAAAATTTTTTTCAATTTCTCAATAAATTCATCAACATGTTGTGGTGTGATAATCAATGGCGGTAACATACGAATCACATTGCTGCCAGCTGTTACAACAATAACACCGTCATTTAACAATGCTTTCACAACACTTTTCGCTTCTTGATTCAATACTAATCCTTGCATCAAACCAAGTCCACGACGTTCTATCACGCAATCAAACTGTTCAACAACTTCATCTAAACGTTGAATGAGATACTGTGAAACTTCCTGAACATGTGGTAGAATCTGATCTTTTTCTAAGATATCAAAAACTGTTTTGACTGCCATACAAGCAAACGGATTACCACCATATGTGCTTCCATGATCTCCTGGTTCCATAGCTTGTGCCCATTTTTTATTAGCCACAAAGGCACCAACTGGAATTCCACAGCCAATTCCTTTTGCCAGACACACAATATCAGGTAAAATATCATATTGGAAATAAGTCATAATTGTTCCTGTTCGTCCCATACCACATTGAACTTCATCTAAAATCAGACAAATATCATGTTCATTACATAAAGCTCTTAAATCTTGCATGAAGGTTTTATCACAAGGATAAACACCACCTTCACCTTGAACAGGTTCCACAATAATAGCTGCAGTACGTTCATTAATGAGACTTTTGACACTTTCGATATCATTTAATGTGGCATAACAGACACCATCAATGAGTGGTCCAAAGGCTTTTTGATAAGCTGGATTCCCTGTTAATTTGACAGAACCTGTTGAACGTCCATGAAAAGAATGATGGAATGATATAATCTCACTATCTGCTTTACCGTGTTTTAAATAATAATATTTTCTAGCCAGTTTTAAAGCGCCTTCTGTCGCTTCTGTTCCTGAATTACAGAAAAAGACGGCTTCTAACTGTGTTGCTTTTTTGACAGCTTCAGCTGCTTCTACAGCAATTGGTGTATAAAAATAATTTGATACATGTGTTAATGTTGCCATCTGTTTTTGCATAGCTTGAACATAGGCAGGATAATGGTATCCTAATGAATTGACCCCAATACCTGCATAAAAATCTAGATATCGACGTCCATTTGTATCATATAAATAAACACCTTCACCCTTTTCTAAAACAACATCATAACGACCATAAGCTTTTAAAAAAGCATTTTCCCCTCTTGTATACCAATCTTCCACAATTTATACCCCCTTTATATTTCTAGCCAATTTCTCATATAAATCAACTGCCGTTTCTAAAACTTCTTCATGAAAATCAAACGTTTCTGTATGTAATCCACTTTGATATTCCTGACATTTTGTACCTACAAAAAAGAATACCCCAGGAATTGCTTTTTGATAAAAAGCAAAGTCTTCAGCTAACATCAATGGTTCATCCAATTCAATATATGTAGATGAATCCACGCATGCTTTCAATTGTTGATACAACGATTGATGATTCATCACTGGTGGATACATAGGTGGACAACTCCATTCAATCTGACAGTTATAACTTTTCATTAAACCATCATGAATAGCTTGTATTTCCTGTGTCATTTTATGAAAAAGAGATTCATCATAACAACGTAATGTTCCATGCATACAAGTTTGCGTAGCAACACTATTACGTGCTGTTCCACCATGTATTTCTCCAATATTGAAAATAACTGGTGAAAACGGTGAAATATGTCTGGAAATCATTGTCTGATATTGCATATAGGCATGGTTAGCAATCATGATACTGTCAATACCTTCCTGCGGTAATCCTGCGTGTGCCCCTTGTCCATGAATGGTCACATCCATTTCACCACACATAGCCATTAACGGTCCACTTTTACAGGCAATTTTGCCTTCTTCAATCATTGGCATTAAATGCATTCCAAAAATAGCTTTCACATGATATTTTTCTAAGACACCCGATTCTACAACCAAACGTGCTGCTCCTGGTGATTCTTCAGCAGGCTGAAACAACAAAAGAATATTATAGTTCAATGGTTCTTTGATTTCTTTTAAACGTTTTGCAAAACCTAATAAGGCACTCATATGTCCATCATGACCACAGGCATGCATACAGCCTGGATGTTTTGAAACATAATCCACCTGATTTTTTTCATGAATAGGCAAACCATCAATATCACTACGAAAAGCCAAAGTTGACTGACAACCATAATCAATATAAACAAGCGTTCCTGTTTCAATGATACTTTCCCAATGATATCCCATCTGTTCTAATTCATGACGTAAATACTCTGCCGTCTGATATTCTTTTAAACCTAATTCGGGAATCTGATGTAAATCTCTTCTCCAGCGTTTGACATCTTCCATAATCTCACCTTAAATTTTTCTTAAATCATCCATTAACTGTGTCTTTTCTTTCGTTTCATCTGTTTTTTCTTCTTTAATGATACGTGCTGGATTTCCTGCAACAACAGCTCCAGCTGGCACATCATTCAAGACAATACTTCCAGCTCCAACAACAGCACCTTTACCAATACGAACACCTTCTACAACAACTGCATTCGCACCAATTAAAACATCATCTTCCAAAACAACGGGTTTGGCACTAGGTGGTTCAATAACTCCTGCTAAGACTGCTCCAGCTCCAACATGGCAGTGTTTTCCAACTTCAGCACGACCACCTAAGACAGCTCCCATGTCAATCATTGAACCTTCACCAATTTTAGCCCCAATATTAATGACAGCCCCCATCATAATCACGGCATTATCTTCAATTGTCACATTTTCACGAATAAATGCTCCAGGTTCAATACGTGCATTAATATTTCGCATATCTAACATAGGTATAGCACTATTACGACGATCTTGTTCTAAATAAGTTTCTGTAATTTGATCTTGATGAGCTTCTAAATATTTTTGAACATTATCCAAATCACCAATCAAAACACGACTTGTTTCTGTTCCAAATACTTTGATAGAGTCATCTGTTGGTAAATCATGTCCATTAACATAAACCTTTACAGGTGTCTGTTTCTTAGCATCTCTAATATATTGAATAATTTCTTGCGCAGTACTATACATTTTTAAAATCCTCCTCATTGATTATTCCTTCAAAAACAGTTTTAGCCGGTCCTTCCATAAATATATGACCATCTTCAAAACAAATATCCAAAGTTCCTCCCAGCAATTCAACCTGTACTTTGTCATCACACAAATCGTTCATATAACTTGCATACATCACTGCACAGGCACCTGTGCCACATGCCATCGTTTCCCCTGAACCTCTTTCCCAGACACGCATTTTCAAATGCTGACGGTCAATCACCTGAACAAATTCTGTATTCACAGATTCAGGAAACATATCATTCTTTTCAAAACATGGACCAATATCTTCAATCGCAAAATCAAGATGATCCACATATGTGACGACATGGGGATTTCCCATAGAAACTGCTGTACAATCATAAATGTGACCAGCTATCTTTAATGGTTCATTCACCATCTGTTCTTTTGAAAAAAGACAAGGTATCTGTAAAACATCTAAAATAGGCTCTCCCATATCGACTTTTACAGATTGAACCTGCCCATTGTCAACATGAAGCCATACCTTTTTAAGACCACCTAATGTTTCAATCTCCAGATAAGTTTTATCAGTCAACGCATGATCATAAACAAACTTAGCGAAACAGCGAATACCATTTCCACACATCTTTCCCTCGCTACCGTCTCGATTAAACATACGCATCTTAAAGTCGTAATGCTGTGAAGGTAAAATCACTATCATCCCATCACTGCCAATGCCAAAATGTCGATCACTGATATGAGAAATAAAATCTGGTGTCATTGGAACCTGCTGATGAATTCCATCAACATAAATATAATCATTTCCTAGACCTTCCATTTTTGTAAATTTCATTATTTTCTCACCCCATCTTTTTGAAATATATTAACATTTTTTTAATATAATGAAAAGTCTTTTGATAGAATTGCATATATTAAAAAAGGTGAACCTATGAAATACATGTTCAAAAAAATCAATCAGACTTTATCTATATTAATTGTTATTCTTCTTTTAATGATCATTCACTATCATATGTCTTATTAAAACATGTAAAAATAACGGCCTTAGCCGTTATTTTCATCTGAATGATCTTCTGTTTCTGTGTTTTCGTTATTATCTATTGTTGATGTTTCTTGTTGAGCTGGCTGTGTTTCTTCATGAACATCAGCTGTTTCTTCAGAAACAGGCTCATCTTCTTTTGACTGTGACTCTACATTTTCATCTTTTGTTTCTTCTTGTTGAGGTGTTGCATGTTCTTCGATTTGATCATGAGAAATATTTGAATCAGTTTTCTTTTTATTTTTCAAAATAATCGCAATCACAACAATGATAGCCAAAACAGCGATACCAATATAAACAAATGTCATATCCATACCTACTGATTTTGGTGATGAGATCACCAACTCATCAACATTACTTCCATTGGCTGATAAATCCAAAAGATCAATTGTGACATTCTGTCCATCAACAGTTCCTACATTAGATGTTGCATTACCTGGCATTTTAATAGTCATTGTCATTTCAATACCTAAATTTTTAAGTTTATCAACGGAATATCCAGCCATTGCTGCTGATTCTGTATCCATCTGCTGTTTCAAATCATCTAGTGGCAAGCGTAAAACAAGGCAATCTTTTCCATCTACCGTTTCTTCAGTGATGGAAGCCTGCATTTCTTCAGCTGTTGCATTCAATCCATCAACCTGAACACCAACCCATGTCGCATTATCAATATTTTCTTCAATACCTGTAATTTTCGCATTTTCCATGCCTTCAGATGCCTGTAATTCTTCTGTCATCTGACTCACCATATCTTCTTTTGTCATACCAGCTGCAGTCAGCATCGACTCTTCCATCAATAACTGCATAGAACCTGTCATGCTCTTATCAGCATTAATTTCCAGATTGACATTCATTTTCATGCAGCCTGTCAAAACTATAACAGCCAGCAACATCGACAATCCTCTCAATACCTTTTTCATAAATAATGTCTCCTTTCCCTTATATACTTTATTGTATCATATCTCATTTATGATAGACAATGATTTATCAAAAAAACAAAAAATCGACAAACTTCATTGTTTGTCAATCTTAGAATCCTTGTAGTTCATCATCAAGCCAAGTATCCGTTTCAGAAAGCTTTCTTATAAAAATTCTAGCATTGCCATCAGCATATTTATTTTAATGGAATTTAAAAATCACTTCCTGTGGATTCAATTCACCAATAATCTCTATCTTTCCTAATGGATGACTCATCACATAACGCACAGCCTTACCAAATCCATTCTGATAAGATTTTGCTTCATCCACAATACGAATACCTTCACAAATAGGCACCTGAAAATGACCTTTGACTCCTGTGACAGGTCGACATTGAAAAATATAATAAGGAATCACACCAATGCGTGTCAATCCTGACAGTAATTCTCCTAAGACTTTTCCCTGATCATTGACACCACGCATTAAAACAGTCTGATTACGGACCTGTATACCACGTTTCTGTAATTCTGAAATAGCACGTACAGCTTGAGGTGTTATTTCTCGTGGGTGATTAAACTGTGTGACCACATAAATCATTTTCTTTGATGTATACTTCGTTAATAAATCTAATAATTCCTCATCATCATATATACGCTGTGGAAATGTCACAGGAACACGTGTTCCAAAGTGAATAAAATCTAAATGAGCTATTGCTGTCAATTCCTCAAGATAACGCTGAATAATATGATTTGGATTCATAAAAGCATCACCACCTGAAATCAGAACATTTGTGACTTCATGATGTGTTTTCACATAATCCACAGCTTCATCAACACGCTTATTTAATTCCTTTGCAGAATATCCAACCATACGTTTTCTAAAACAATGACGACAATACATTGCACATTGATTCGTTGAAAGCAAAAGAATTGTCTGCT
Source organism: Massilimicrobiota sp. SW1139 (assembly GCF_012027715.1). Classification (NCBI taxonomy): domain Bacteria; kingdom Bacillati; phylum Bacillota; class Erysipelotrichia; order Erysipelotrichales; family Erysipelotrichaceae; genus Massiliimicrobium; species Massilimicrobiota sp. SW1139. The sequence goes on from NZ_SJOR01000017.1 coordinate 33,990, forward strand.
GATACTTATGTTGAAGACCTTCCATTTTGGTATTTGTTGCTTCACCACTCGTATCAAAAGAACCTTCCTGATTAAATTCATCTAAAGAAGGAATACACATTTTGCCAATCGGATCATGGGGATTGTTCGTATCTACAAGGGATAGATAATAAGGTGTAATCATCATTGGAAAACGTTCAATCACAGCTTTATATTGTTCTTTTTGTTCATTTGATAAATGAAGAATTTCTGCTAATTGATCTATATTTGTTATACTCTTTTTAAGTTCTTCTTGCCAAGTCATTTTATCATTTCCTTCTATAACAATCTCAACAAAAAGAAAGCGTATACAATTATTTTAAGAGAAAATATTTCTTCAATTTGAACAATTTTTGTTCTTTTCTTCTTTAATAATCTGTTGTCCACAACATTGACAATAGAGTTCAGACTCAAAGAAAGTCATACGTCCTAACATCGCTCCACAATATGGACAGCGCCAAAACAAAAACAACGATATCAAAATAACGATAAACATTGCTAATAAAATATAGACAATCCATTGAACTAGTCCATCATAAAACTCAAAATTTCCTGTTGCTTGAATAGCACTTAAAATAATTATGAATATTCCTGCAATGATAAACATGATTCTTATAACTTTCTGATAAATTTTCAAATTCATAATATCCCTCCCTACTACAAATTTAAAAAAAAGATAAGACCACGCTGTGGATATCATGTTAATTTTATGTAAATAATGATATGCCAGATTAAAGACATACAAATATAAATTTTACATATATTATAGATTATTTATAAAAAACAAAAAAAGGACTTTACAAATGATTGAAAATCTTATATAATCGTATTTGCCTAATCGAGGTATACCGATATGGCGGTCGTGGCGAAGTGGTTAACGCACCGGATTGTGGCTCCGGCATTTCGTGGGTTCGATTCCCATCGACCGCCCCAGAGTATGCGGGTGTAGTTCAATGGTAGAACTTCAGCCTTCCAAGCTGACTACGTGGGTTCGATTCCCATCACCCGCTCCATATGTAAAGTTAAACTCCTTATGAAAATAGGGAGTTTTTTATTTTTATGATAATCAATCTTATTTCATTGTTTTTTTAGATTTCTTGATGTTAACACACTTTTTTATATAATCACATATAAAAAGAATACTGGAAAATGTCCAAATTCATTATCTTACAGAATGAAATAGATATCCATGGATTGAAGTGCTCATCACTGAGGATATATAACCAATATTTTATACTTTGAAATATTTAGAATAATAAGAGTGAACTTGAAAATATTATAGAAGTTATCATTAAAATATGAGATTGAATAGATCAAAAATAAGTTATAAATTTAAATAGCTATAAATATTTTTAAACAGTAAAAAAAGTCATAAGAATTATTTCATAATATATTCTCGATCCTATTTAATTAAATATATATTATTTTATCTTCATTTTGAAATAATATCAAAAATATAAAAAGTATACCTCAGTATAAAAAATGATACCAAGATATACTTTTAAAACAACTTAAACACAGTATTTTTTATTAACCTTTATACATTGATATACTTTCATCAATAGCTATAGAGTATGCAGCTGTAGTTCAATGATAGAACTTCAAACTTTCAAACTGATTGAGTGAGTTCAATTCTCATCACTTGCACCATATATAAAATTCAAATCCTTATTTCTTTGTAAGAATAATAAAAACAAGACCTAAAAATGAAGTAATCGTTAATGCCATATTCATTTGTAAAAGCGTAATAACATCTTTTGGCACTATATAATTCAAACCAAGAGCAATAACATAAAAAATTAACACTAAATAGAATATAAATAATAATGCATATTGAATTTTCATAATATTTTACCTCTCATCCATTACAAATATAGTATTTTAGCACATTGATATTTAGGAAATCATAAGATTCTCAATAATATAGAAATCACAGAAAGTTTTATATCCAAAAATATATTTAATGCAGACACAATGATCAGTCATTATCTACTTTTCCATGAATATCTTCACGATTATTTTTTCCGAATTTATTTTATCATGTTTATAATGTATGTCAACAATTATATATTTTATCTATATATTGATTTAACTTATTATATTTGATACATTTACAAAGAGGTGATTTCATGTCTAAGAAAAATAATTTTTTTAAGTTAGAAATGTTATTTTTAAAAATTCTAGATGAAAAAGATTGTTACGGTTATGAGATTACACACACATTAAAAGAGAGAACACATGGAAAAATTAATGTAAAAGAAGGAACCATGTATCCCATTCTTTATAAATTTGAAGAAATTGGATATATAACGAGTGAAAAAAAGTTAGTCGGTAAAAGAATGACAAGAGTTTATTATCATTTAGAACCATCAGGAAAAGAATACCTTGATAAAATTTATAATGAATATAAAGACATGATTAATGTAATAAATGATTTAATGGAGAAAAAACATGAATAAAGATATTAAACGTTACTTTAAAGAATGCCAATATTTATTTGCATATTGTGGAAAAAAAGAAAGAAAATATCTTGATAAATTGAGAGATAATATTGATGATGGAAGTCATGAATTAAACTATGATGAAATTGTTGAAAGATTGGGTTCACCACAAGAAATTATTATGGATTATTATAATCAAGAAGATGTATATGAATTAGTTAAGAAAGCAAAGTTTGTTAGAACATTAAGAAACATTTTTATATTATTTCTGGTTATATGTACATTATTCTTTTCATATAGAGCTTATATATATCAAAAGACATATGAGGAAGTTAAAGATAGTAACAATGGTTATATTGAAGAAACAATTGAGATTATTGAATAAAAAATAAACTCTTCAAAATATATTTATAGATTTATGATTTGAATACAATTCTTTCATATATAGATACAACAACAAAAATGTATAAGGAGCGAATGATAATGATCGAATTTATAATAACGGAATCAACCATAATATTTACTATATTGTAAATTTTAATTTCAATATTGTATGATAATTATGGGAATTCTCATTCACAATACATTATAAATCATACATATATTTATTTAATTTTTTTTGGTCAAAAATAGCTTTATATATTTATCAACTAACAAAACAATCGACTTTAATAACTGCTTTATCAAATATCTCATTTGAGATATCCAAAAAGTCACACTAAAAAGTATATCTTACTGTATAATTATACAAAGATATACTTTTAAAATAGCTTAAATACACTATTTTTATCATTATATCATTTCATTTTTTTATGCTGTATCCTGTATCAAAAACAAGCTCTTTATATTTAAAGAATAAATAATCAACAAACTATCCTGCTCACGTTCTATATATTTCCAGCAGTAAGTTGAATTGAAATCAATTTTTTGTTTATCTGGAATACCACAATCGTTCATTAAATTAATAACAGATTTTTCCAATTCATTATTTTGAGTATAATTATAATCAGTTAATTGACTTGTATCATTCTCTAATAATTGATATCTAGAATATCTTATGCCTTCTCCATGAAATGAATCTTGATTATCCCATTTATAGACACATTTTGTCTTTGATGGCAATTTGATATTCCAAAAACTCTCATACATTTGTATTTCATTATTCAATGATATATTTTGCATAATCATCATAAATACAAGCATTATAGATACTATTATAAAAACAAATATCACCATTCTTTTTGACTTCATCAATATCTTTTCACCTCTAAAAAATTCAGTTTATCAACTATGATTATACTATAGCCATGTTATTCCTATCTTTCTAATATAGTTAAGTTAAAATTAATTTTATATAAACTTCTATTTTAACTATTGATTTATCGGAGAAAATTATATATGCTTTATTTAAGATTGAGGTGATAAAGATGAAAGAACATCATTACATTGTATTTGGTTTATGCTTTTTTATATTCATGTTAGGGAAACTTCTCATCACTTTTATTCCTGGAAATGAAATAGCCAATGCCATTTTATTTTCAACAGCTGTTATTGTAGCCACCATGTATTATTTTCATAGAAAAGACCTTGATTAATCATGATATTTTATATGTTATCAAAACATAATTCATATCACATAAACTATAAATTCCAATAATCAAAACAACATAAAAAGTATATCTTTATATAAATAGAGATATACTTTTATTGTGCTTTCATATCCAGAAATATTTATAACTTTATTTTCATTTATTATAAAACATATTTCATATAACTATGACATAAAAATACTATTCACACATCAATCCTCTCATATTCTTATTTATTTCAAGATTTATCTTTCTTACAATTGACAATCATAGCACAATGATCTGTAAAAGCTAATGTTCTCATATCAATAATGATATCTATCAAATGAATATCTGCTTTTGCTAATACATAATCTATATGTGTATTGCCTACAAATGTTCTATAGAAGTCACCTTGCTGTGCCTTTTTCTTTTCACCTTTATAATCAATATAATAAGCTTTTTCTTCTTTTAAACCTTTTTCCCATAAATCAGAATATTCTTTGTCATTTATTAAATTGTCTATCACTTTCCAATTTTTAATCTGTGAATATTTTCTATGTGCATTAAAATCACCACATATAATATCGCAGTCACTTTCTTGAATGATTGACAATAAAGAATCTATATCATCTTGTAAAGGCAAATGCAGACCGAATATAGACCAATCATCATTTTTTATTTTCACAAAACGATTATTATAATGAAAATGATCTATATTCACTTTTTGCCATGTATCGTCCTTACAAAGAGCAACTGTTAAATAAATTGTTTTTTTAATATTTTCAATTTCCTGATATAAATTAGGTGATATCTTATGTGTATAACATGTAACCTCATCAGCCAAAGATGATCTTACTTCCTGTAAAATCACAACATCTGCCTGATACTCTTTTAAAAACTCATTGAGACTTCCATCTATGAGATATCGAAACATATTCATATTTAATGTTATTATTTTCATATTTTATCACCCAACATCATTATACAATAAATTAAAAAGAAATATCTCTAATATTATAAAATTCAATTCTTTGATCATCAATAAATAAGACTTTATGATATTCTGCATCTATTTTTGTAATCATTCCTTGTAATGTCTGATATTGCTGGTGTGTATAATAAACAATTTTCACAGACATACCTTTTTGAAGCTGTTGAAATAAACGATTCAGTCTTTCACATTCATCTTCCATTAATTCTTTTTTATAAACAGGTTGTCTTTCCTTTTCATGAAGATATTCTCTAAATCCACGTAAAGAATCAAATGGTTGAAATTCTACTGCATCATCATGATTTTTATTCTGCATTATGTCCTCCTATTAACTGATGTCGCTGTTTTGCAGTGGCTTTATCTAAAACATTCATGGCTTTCAAAACAGCATTCTTGCCATACTTATTTTTAATTTGAATAATAGATTGTTGTAACTGTCTTTCTTTCAGTACTTCTTCATAGTCAGTAAACAAGTCATAGGCTTCATACCTTTCATCAATAACTTGACCAAAACCAATAGAAATCTTTCTAATCTTTTGACTTTTAAATGTTGTAGACTCAAATAAGTCAATAAACTCCTTAACCAACAGACGATAAGAATTTGTCACAACTGAAATTTCACGACTACCACCCGTAGACGGAAGTGAAGCATCAACATATCTAATATGTAAAGAAATATGATTGGTCACAAGTCCCTGTTCAACCAGTGTTAAAACATTATCCTCCACCATTTCTTTTAAAACCAGTAAAGCATCCTGATCACGATATTCTCCAAATAGAACCTGTCCATTGGATATAGAGCGATGCTGAGGCTGATAATTTTTAATTTGTTGAATAGTCACCGGTTCTTTACCCCAAGCATGACGAATTAAAAAACGTGCATTCACACCAAACTCTTTATACAAGATATCTTCAGGACAATGTGCTATTCCTTTCATATTGACAATGCCTAATTTATATAAACGCTTGGCGATTCCTCTACCCACTTGCCAAAAATCTGTGAGTGGCGTATGTTCCCATAATGTCTTTTGATATATTTGTTCATCCAAATAAGCCATATGACTTTTGACATGCTTGGCGGTAATATCTAAAGCCACTTTAGCTAAGTAAAGATTCGTTCCAATACCACATGTAGCTGGAATTCCCGTTGTTCTATAAACATCATCTATAATCATCTGCGCTATTTCTTGAGCGTTTTTATGATAGAAATTCAGATATTCTGTGACATCTAAAAAAGCCTCATCAATAGAATACACATAAATATCTTCCTGACTTAAATATTTTAAATACAAGCCATAAATATTGGCTGAATATTCCATATAAAGTTTCATCCTTGGTTTAGCTACAATATAATGAATATGCTTTGGTATTTCAAATAAACGACATCTATTTTTCACTCCTAACTCCTTCATATGTGGAGAAACAGCTAAACAGATTGTACTCTTTCCTCGTGAAATATCCGCAACAACAAGATTGACCTTGTAAGGATCTAGCCCTCTTTCTACACATTCTACCGAAGCATAAAAGGTTTTAAAATCAATGCATAAATAATATCTCATACACAACTCACCACCTGACAAAGTTATTATACAAAATAAAAGTTGCATAATCAATGTATTTTATGCAACTTCTCTATACAATATTTTCCATTTTTTAAACTTGATGTTTCACACGATCATGTTCCTCGGCTCTTTTAGCATCATTAAAGCGATCCAATGTTCCTACCAAATAACCTGTAATACGTCGAATTCTTTGAATAGGTTCTGGCTGTAAACAATAGTGAAGATCAACAAATTCTCCATCTACTGTTAATGTTAGGGATGTTAAAGTTTCATGAGGATATTTCTGTTTGACATATTGGATATATTCCTTAATTTCATCTTCATTCATTTCACCATTCAAAACTTCAACATCAACATGATCAATAACTTCTTTCATACACATCACCTTCTCTTTATTTTATTATAGAAAATAAAATTCTAAAAAACAAATGAAATGAATGTTTCATCCTTGAAAAAATCAAAGAAACTATTATACAATAAGAATGAAAAAGT
>NZ_SJOR01000018.1:0-41039 GCF_012027715.1 Massilimicrobiota sp. SW1139
TTTAATAAGGAGATATGCATATGAATGTAAAGATTGAACAATTTCTTAAAGAATCAGTCAATCGAAAGATCTTTCCAGGTTGTTGTGTAGCGATTATTCATGATCAAACAACTGAATATTATTGTGTAGGTTATAAAGCTGCCTATCCTTATCAGGAAACTAACAAAATAGATACACTCTATGATCTGGCGAGTTTGACAAAAGTTGTAGGAACAACACCTGCAATATTGAGGTTCATTCAAAGTGGCAGAATTCATTATCATACACCGGTTTATACAATCATACCTGAATTTAAAAATAGAGATATAACACTTTTTCATTTGTTGACACATACATCGGGATTACCAGCAGACTTTGACTGGGAAATGACAGAAAATAAAGAAGTGATTATTCAGCGTATCTGTGAATTTTCTAATCAAGTTGTTCCAGAAAAAGAAGTGATTTATTCGGATTTAGGATATATTATCTTAGGGTATATTCTTGAAAAAATATCAAATCAATCACTTGATCAAGTGATTGAATCACAAGTTTTAAAACCACTTGAAATGTATGATACAAAATATTCTCCTACACAGATAAATAAATGTGCACCGACTGAATATAGTTCATATGTTCATCATATATTACAAGGAGAAGTTCATGACCACAAAGCTATCATGATGAATGGGATTGCTGGTCATGCGGGGTTGTTTTCTCATATTTTTGATTTAGAACATTATGCACAAATGATTTTGGATAATGGAAAATATAAAAATCAAACATTTTTAGAAGAACAATATATTCATGATATGTTTACAAATTTTTCTTTGAAAAATCAGGTTCCTAGAGGAATAGGTTTTTTGACCTATACTCCTGATAGTCTTTTCTCATCGTTGAATTCTACAAAAACAATAGCTCATACTGGCTTTACAGGTACGTCAATATTGATTGATCAGGAGAACCAAATTGCAATAATTGTTTTATCTAATAGAGTTCATCCTACACGAGAAAATACAGAGATATTGAATTGGCGTAGAGAGTTTCATGATTTTGTGATGAAGCATATCAATGATGATATTGAGAATTGAATAAAAAGAAGATTGCTGATGAACAATCTTCAAAATGTTTTATAAAGTTGTGTAGATAGCTTTATTTTGTTGCTTATGTAGACTTTTTGCTAGATGATTGATAATCAAATCTATTGTGATAAAAACAAGAGCTTGAGAATCAATGAAAAAATGTAAGTCTTCATTATTGAAAGTTGGTAAAATAATTTCTTTATCAATTTTTTGATGAAAATTATGATGATTATTTTGAGTTACTAAAATCATTTTTGATTGCGATTCATAAGCATATTGAATAGCATCTTTAATAACAGTTGTTTCAGCTGACAATGATAGAAAGATATTTAAATCTTCTTTGTATGACATAAGTGCTTTTTCAGTCATAATGCTTGAATTGACTATGGCTTCAGAGTCAATACCAATTGTACAAAGACGATAAGAAAAATATTGAGCTGATAATCCTGTTTCATGAATACCAAATATCTTAATTTTATATGCATTTTTAATAAGTTGAATAATATGATCTAGAGATTTTAAGTTAATAGATTGTTGAAGTTGTTGAATTCTATTGGCGTAAAGAGATAAATAAATAGAAGAACTATCGTCATCGTTTTCATCCATCTCTACCATAGAATGGACATAGCGGGATACTTCATAACGAAATTCGCTATATCCTCTAAATCCACATTTTTGGCAAAACCTTAGTAATGCTGATTTAGAAACTTTGCATTTTTTAGCAACTTCTTGAATAGGATATGAAGAAATAGTATCAAAATTTTTCAAGACATAATCCTCAATGATTTTTTCTGACTTTGTAAATTCTGCTTCGTGAAGCCTGATATGTTCTTTAGGATTCATGCAATCACCTCATACTTATATTATAACATGATTTAAAAAAGCGTGTAAATAAGCAAAAAATGGAGCTTTTGAGAAAAGTTCCATTTTTTTTGGGAAAAGTATTGTAAATGAGAAAAAAGCGTGCTATACTTAAATTAGTTCCAATGTAAGGGGTTTCTAGAAATAATAAATCGCGATTATGAAAAGAAAAAAGAGAGGGACTAGAAGGAGAGAAAACTATGAGTGATATTCAGAAGAAAGGGAATCTCATGGAGCGAATTAGTGATTTTGTTGAAAATCGTTTAGCTCCACCGTTAATTCGCATTTCAAATATTCGTTATTTGCAAACTCTACAAAAGACATTTATCGTTTTCATGCCGTATATGATACTTGGGGCAACAGCAACACTTGTATTAAACTTAGGAGGACTGTTTGCTGAAGGAACAGGTCTAGGAATGCCAGACGTTGCAGAAGCTATCAATGGTGTGATTGACGTTATAAGACCTGGTTTGACACAACTTGTATTCATTAGTATTAACTTAATGGCTTTATTGACAGCTATTTTAAATGCTTATTATCTTGGTGAATATTATCATGAAAATTATGATAAAAAAGTTAATGGTATTGTTTGTGGTATTGCAGGGCTTATAGGATTCTTATGTTTTGTTGATTTCACAACTTTATCACAAAACTTTGACTATCCTGCATATATTTTAGGTGCACCAAGCTTATTTACTGCTATTTTAATTAGTATTGTAACTGTAGAAATTTATAGATATCTTGTGCATAAAAATATTACAATTAAAATGCCAAATGGTGTACCACAAATGGTTGCAGATGCATTTACAAGTTTAATTCCTATTACAGTTATTATGATTATCTGTGCATTTGTAGGAAGAAATATCTCTGGATTTAATTTAATGACATTATTTAATGATTTGAGTTCTCATCTTGTCGTTGCAGGAAGTGGACCAGTTGCTCAATTCTTCGCATTTTTCTTAGATCGTATTTTCTGGTTTGTTGGATTACATGGTTCAAATATTGTTGGATCTATCATGACTCCAATTTGGGAAAGTATGGCTGCTTCTAACTTGGCTGCTTTTGCGGCTGGTCAAGATATTCCTTACTTATTCTCATCAATTTGGGTTAATGCTTATGTCAGATTAAGTGTATTCCCAGTTGCATTGCTTTGTGTGATTTCATCAGTTAAGAGATTTAAAGTCTTAGGTAAATTATCAATTGTTGGAACAGTATTCAATATTGCTGAACCAGTTATGTATGGATTGCCAATCGTCTTAAATCCACTTATGTTTGTACCTTGGGTTATTGGATTCTGTGTATTATTTGTATTCAATGCTATTTTAATTACTATTGGAATTGAACCGCCTATTGTGGCTAATGTTGTGTGGACAATGCCTGTTCCATTAATGGCATTTATCGGTTCAGGATTTAAAATTTCAGCTATGATTATTAGTTTGATTAACTTTGTTATTATATTCTTTATTTTCTTACCATTCTTTAAAGTTATGGAAAGACAAGAATTAAAAGCAGAATTGGCTGCTCAACAAGAAATGGAGTTACAAGGTAATGAAGCATCATCCCCCGAAATAGAAAATAGTCAGATGGAGTAATGTATATGGAAAATATAAGATTAGAAAGTTTTCAACAAGAAAGATTTCAGCAAGTCTTAACTTGCTGGAATCAAAGCTTAATTTATGATGGTATTGATGAAGAAAGATTCAAACAGCTTATTCTATTAGATGAAAATTTTAATCCAGATTTATTTTTACTTGCATTGAATCAGGAAAAAGTAGTAGGATTTTGTTATGGAGTAAGAAGAAAAATCCCATATTTAGAAAGAGGATTAGAAGAAAATCGTGGTTGGATTGTTATTATGGGAGTGCTTCCTGAATATCAAAATCAGGGAATAGGAACCATGTTATGTGATGAAGTTGAAAAAAGATTGAAAGATATGGGGACAAAAGAAATAACTTTATGTGCATATAGTCCAAATTATTTCTTCCCTGGAATTGATAAAAGATATCAACAAGCGATTTCTTTCTTCGAAAATAGAAATTATGTATATCGTGCAGAATCTGTCAGTATGCAAAGAAGTCTATGGGATTATCATATGGCAGATCAATATAAAGAAAAGCTTGCTTCATTAGAAAAAGATGGTATTCATATTATTCGCTATAATGATGAATACATGCTTCCTTTATTAAACTATTTATTAGAAAATTTTGGAGCAGGATGGAAACGTAATGCTTTAATAGCAATGCAAAAGAAAGAAGCAGAAGATACTATTTTGTTAGTTGTTGATGAACAAAAAAATATTCTTGGTTTCTGCATGAGAAAAATTGATGGAAATGATGCTCGTTTTGGACCTTTTGGTGTAAGTGAACATTTAAGATCAAAAGGTATTGGTGGTGTTTTGTTTGAATATATGATGCAGGAAATGAAACAAAAAGGTATTTATTATCTTTATTTCCTATGGACAGATGGTGCTGCCCAACGTTTCTATGAAAGACATGATGTAAAAGTCTATAGAACATATCAATTGTATAGAAAAGAGGTATAGTCATGAAATATAAAAGACTTGTGTGTATTGGTGGACATCATTTAGATGCTGAACTTATGGGTGGTCCATTACTTATTAAATATGCTATGCAAGGTGCACATTGTACAATGATTAATGTGACAGAAGGAAGATTGGATCGTAAAGGGGCTACTGAACAAGAAAAGCAAGAGTATCTAGATAATATTCGTCAAGAAAATGTGGCTTGTGATGAAGCAATGCAATGTGAATGTTATAATATGAAATACACTTCTGCTACGCTTCCAAGTCAGGAAGAATTCATTGAGATGTTAATGGATTATTTTAAAAAAGAAAAAGTAGATTTGGTTGTCACTCATTGGAGAGGTACAATGCATCCTCGTCACTATTACACATATGAAACAGTTACAGCTGCTGTTCAAAGATTACGAAGAGAAGGTATAAATATTCAATTATTATATGGTGAAAACTGTGAAGATTTAATTGGATTTACACCTACTTGTTATGTAACAATTACGGATGAACAAGTACAAATGTGGTTTGATGCATTGAAAAAATATACAATTTTTAATGGTAAAGTCAATGATGTTCCTTATCAAAAATATTATCAGGCACAATTGAAGGTCAGAGCTATTGAAGGTGGTATTCCTTCACCTGTTAAGGCTTATATGCATGCACCGTTATCAAATAATGAATAGAGGAAAATTATGTTAGGTATATCAGTATATTTTCAGGATTTAGATTTACATTATTTGCAAGAAGCTAAAAAATGTGGAGTGAAGTATGTATTTACTTCACTTCAAATTCCTGAGGAAGATTATACTTCATTGGATGAAAAATTACCCTTATTTTTAAATCAATGTCAATTATTAGAATTGCAGGTTGTACCTGATATTTCACCAGTTACTTTTGATAAATTAAAAATTCCAAATCAGGATTATCAACAGTTAAAAAACATGGGATTTAAAGCATTAAGATTAGATTATGGTTTTGACGATTATGATATTATTAAAGACTTACAAAAAGATTTCTATTTAATGTTAAATGCCAGTGTTATTGATGAAAATTATTTAAAAGATGCACTTGACCATGGGGTTGACTTATCAAAGATTGCTGTTACACATAATTATTATCCACATAGTGATACAGGCTTATCATTGAAGGATTTTCAAGAAAAAAATAAAATCTTCCAAAAATATGGATTAACAATTCAGGCTTTTGTATGTGGGGATGTTCTGAAAAGATTTCCATTATATGAAGGTTTACCAACAGTGGAAAAACATCGTACAGTGAATCCGTATATCGCATCCATAGAATTATTACAAAATTGTTGTGTTGACGATGTTTTTATCGGTGATAGTCAGGCAGAAATGAGTACGCTTCAATATATAAATGATTATATGAAAGAAAACATCATCACAATACCATGCTATTTGGAAAAGGGATATGAATATCTTTATGATCAAAATATTCAAGTCAGAAAAGATCAATCAGAAAGTTTGATTCGTTTATCATTACCAAGAAAACCATATATTCCTATTCAAAAAAGTACATTACGTAAACGTGGATATATTGTTATGGAAAATCAATTAGCGGGCAGATATAGTGGTGAAGTGTCTTTGATGAAACAGGATTTATCATTTATTTCACGAACAAATACAATTGGATTTATCCATCCCGAATATACAGATGTTTTAGATTTTATTAATGCAAACACAAAAATTAGATTTGTAAGACTATAAGGAGGTATTTTATGGGTCATATTCATATTTCTCATTTAGTGACTGAAAGTAGAAATCCTAAAACAATGAATTTAGACGATATGAGTATCCATGAATTTTTAACAGTTATGAATGAAGAAGATGCTCTTGTTCCACAACGTATTCATGATGTTTTGCCTCAAATCGAAAAGGCTGTAGAAAAAATTGTTGAGGCTTTAAATCAAGGTGGAAGACTCTTTTATGTAGGCAGTGGAACAAGTGGACGTTTAGGAATATTAGATGCTGTGGAATGTCCTCCAACATTTAGTACAACAAATGAAGTGAATGGTATTATTGCAGGTGGTCCGTCAGCTTTCGTTAAAGCTAAAGAAGGAGCGGAAGATCATGAAGATGATGGTCAAAGAGAAATCATGGAGGCTGGAATCTGTGATAAAGATGTTGTAGTAGGTATTGCTGCCAGTGGAAGAACGCCACATACTATAGGTGCTTTGAAACAGGCCAATAAAATAGGTGCATATACAATCAGCATTGCTTGTAATCCAGATAGTGAGATTGGAAAAGTTGCAAAGTTAGCTATTGATATGAATTTAGGTCCAGAAGTCATTACTGGTTCCACACGTCTTAAAGCAGGAACAGCACAAAAGCTTGTTTTAAACATGTTATCAACAGCTTCCATGGTAGGAATAGGAAAAACATATCAGAATTTAATGGTTGATTTAAAACCTTCTAATGAAAAACTGGTTGAAAGAAGTAAAAGAATTATTATGGAAGCAACAGGATGTAGCTATGAAGTAGCTCAAGAAACATTTGAAGAGTGTCATCGACATGTTAAAGTTGCGATTATTAAAATATTATTAAATTGTACTGTTGAAGAAGCCAAGTCAAGATTAGAAAGCAGTCAAGGCTTTGTAAAGAAAGCAATTCAAAATCAATAACAGACTGATTTCAGTCTGTTATTTTTCTAGGAGAATAAAAATGAGTGAACAAATCAATGATTATATTAATAAAATAATAAACTTAGATTTTATTCAGGCACTTAAAATGACATTTGTACATATGACATTATGTTTTGTTGTTTTAGGAATTAGTGTCTTTTTTCAATGGTTTTCTATCTTTTATCCATATATAGAATGTATATATTTTTTGATGATACAAATGATGTATGCGTTTCAATATATTCAAAGAAAAAAACTGAATCCTGTTTTCATGTTGTTCTCTGTGCTTTTGAGTATGCTTTTTATTTATTATGGAAAACAATACTCTATTTTGACTTTGACTCTGCCAGTTTTATTTGTGCATATGATATATTTGGCTATAATTTATCATATCTCTTTCTATTTAGAAAAGAAAATCCATTTTTTTATTGAACCGATTGAAGCCTATTTCAAACAGCTTGTACCAGTTTTTGTCACAGCTTTATTGATTATGGGATTAATTTATTGTCAAAATATCTATATAGGTCTTTTCATTAGCTGTGTTCAATTATGTTTATCTTTTTTAACGTCTATAATAGGGATTTTACTTATAGTTGTATTGACATGTGGATTCTGGTTAAGTGGGATTCATGGTGTGGCTATGGTAGGAATCTTGGCTAGACCTTTTTGGACACAAATGCTGATGGTAAATTTAATATGTTATATCAATCATCAGGCTATTCCTTATATTGGAGTTGAAGGTTTTTATCAATGGTTTGTATGGATTGGAGGTTCAGGTGCTACATTAGGATTAGTTCTCTTATGTCGATTTTTTGCGAAAAGTCACCATCTTAGACAAATGGGTCATCAGACTCTTCAATCAGGACTTATCAATATTAATGAACCTGTGATTTTTGGTGCACCCATTGTTCAAAATCGCTATTTAAGAATTCCTTTTCTTGTCGCTCCAATCGTTATGAGTCTTTGTACTTATATAATGATGGCTTATCATTATGTCAATATACCTGTTATGCTTGCGCCATGGGTATTACCATCTGTTTTTGGAGGCTTCTGGGCAACGGGTGGTCAAATCTTTTCAATTCTTTATATTATAGGAATGATTATTGTTTCACTGATCATTTATTTACCATTTTTCATTTGTTATGATCGTCAATTAGTTAAGGAGGAAAACGCATGAGAAGATTAGGTATCTCTATTTATCCAGAAAAATCATCATCAGAAGAAATCAAAGCATATATTGATCAGATGTCAAAATTAGGTTTTTCACGTATTTTTTCTTGTCTTTTATCCGTTAATAAAAGTAAAGAGGAAATTATTCAAGATTTTAAAGATATCAATCTATATGCAAAGTCAAAAGGATTTGAAATCATTGTAGACGTATCACCAAGAGTTTTTCAGGACTTAGATATTAGTTATCAGGATTTACACTTTTTTAAGGAGATAGGAGCAGATGGTTTACGTTTAGACGCTGGTTTTTCAGGAAGTGAGGAAGCCTTGATGACTTATAATCCCTATGGGTTGAAGATTGAAATCAATATGAGTAATGATGTTCATACACTTGATACAATTATGGATTATCAGCCTAATAAGTATTGTTTATTGGGATGTCATAATTTCTATCCCCATAATTATAGTGGATTATCATTAGATTATTTTATGAAGTGTACAGAGCGTTTTATCAGCTATGGCATTCCTACAGCTGCTTTTGTCACAAGTCAAAATGAAAATACATTTGGGTCTTGGCCAGTTACAAATGGTCTGCCAACCTTAGAAATGCATAGACATCTTTCATTAATCACGCAAATCAAACATATGCTGGCTCTCAATGTCATTGATGATATTATCATTTCTAATTGTTATCCTTCTTTAGAAGAATTAAAATCATTGGAAAATTTAGACTTAAATCTCGTTACTTTCGATGTTGATCCTATAGAGAATTTACCAGCAATGGAAAGAAAAATTTTATTTGAAGAACTCCATTTTCAACGTGGAGATGTAAATAGCTACATGATACGTTCTACACAAAGTCGTGTTAAATATAAAGCACATCATTTTGAATTGATTAATACTCCACAAATGATTCATCGTGGTGATGTTATTATTGAAAGCAGTCAATATGGACATTATGCTGGAGAACTTCAGATAGCTTTAAAAGATATGCCAAACAGTGGAATGTCCAATGTAGTTGGTCATATTAAAGAAGAGGAAATATTTATTCTTGATGATATCAAACCATGGCAAAAATTTAGATTGAAAGAAGTGAAATAAACATGAATTATATTTGTATAGATGGTGGTGGAACAAAAACAAAATTTGTGCTTTATGATGAAAATGGACAAGTTATAAAAGAAAAGTCTGCTGGATCCATTCATATTTTGACACAGTCAAAACAAGAAAGTGTACGCATTCTTAAAGAGAATGTTACGTTATTGGATCCTTCTAAACAATCTTTGATTGTTGCAGGATTGGCTGGATATGGAAATCAGGAAGATTTAAGAAAACAAATAGAAGATATTTGCCAAGAAGCTTTCGAGGGCTATACGTATCTTTTATATAATGATGTTCAAATAGCTTTAGCAGGAGCATTAGCTAATCAGGATGGTATTGTTGTGATTGCAGGAACAGGCAGCATCGCTTATTCATGCTTGAATGGACAAACAAAAAGATGTGGTGGCTGGGGCTATCAGTTAGGTGATGAAGGTAGTGCTTATTGGATGGGAAAAGAGCTTATGAAAATATATTGTCAACAAGTTGACGGAAGATTAGAAAAGACAAAATTGTATGATAAAGTTAAAGAAAGTTTATTATTAGAAAATGACTATGATATCATTTCATATCGTCATCATCTTCAAAACGAAAGAAAAGACATTGCACTTTTAGCAAAAATCAATTATGAATTGGCTTTAGAAAACGATCTGTATGCTTTGCAGATTTATAAAAATGCCGCAAGTTATCTTGGTCAACTGATAAAAGTTCTAGCTCGAGATTTTCATCAAGCCGTACCAGTATCTTATATAGGAGGCGTTTTTCAGGCAGGTGAATATATTTTAAAGCCATTAAAAGAAATATTACAGACGACATCATGTTATTTACAGTCACCGCTTTATTCACCAGAATATGGAGCATATTTATTAGGGTGTATGTATACTCAAAAGATACTCAAAAAATAAAGAGTATCTTTTCTTTTGAATTATGTTACAATAATAAAGAAATGAGTGTGATAAAATGATAACTCCCAAACATTTGGTAAAAACGATTAAAGGTCAATATAGAATCATAGTCATTAGTGATATTCATGGTCATTTAGATAGATTTCAGGCACTTTTAAAAAAAGTGAAATACACGCCTGAAGATTATCTGATTATTTTAGGTGATTTTGTAGAAAAAGGTGACCAGGTTATTGAAACCATTCATTATGTTCAAGAACTATCTAAACGTGATCGTGTTTTTGTACTCATGGGAAATTGTGAATGGGCATTAGACGCATTGTTGACAATACCTGAACTGGCAAATCAGATACAGGGTTATTTAAAGCGTGTTTCCAGCAATGGCTGCATACGTGAAGTTTATCATCGTTTACATTTGGATCAGGGGCATGAAACAATGCTAGGTATTCAAAAACAGATTGCTGATTATTTACATGATGAAATTGCATTTATATCTCACTTACCTGTTACATTAAAGTTGAATCAATTTCTATTTGTTCATGCAGGTATTGAAAAAAGAAAAGATTATAAAAACAGTTCTTTATCTTCATTGTTGGAAATGAAATATTTTTACCATCAGGGACATCTTTTAGATGATATGGTTATTGTAGGTCATTTACCTACATCCAATTATTATCCAAATCAAATATGTAATGATATTATCATTGATGAAAAGAAAAAAATCATTTGTATTGATGGGGGAACGGGTGTCAAATCTATTTCACAATTAAATGCATTAATTATTGAATCTAAAGATGGTGTTATTCATTACTCACAAGAATATGTTCAACCTTTGCCATATCATCATGTTATATCTGATGTAGAAATATCTCAAAATGAGAAGCATAAAATTGCATATCCACACTTTGAAGTGGAAGTCATCAAAAAAGGTGAGGAATTCAGTGAGTGTTATCAAAAGGAAACGCAACAATATTTAAAAATAAAAAACGAGTTTTTATATAAGCGTCATCATCAGACATATTGTTTAGATGATTATACTGATTATTTTATCTCAGCCAAAAAAGGTGATCTTGTAAAAGTTATAGGAATCTATAGTCATTATGCATATGTGATTCATCAAGGAGAAGTGGGCTGGATTGATGTCAAGTGTATAAATTTATAAAATGAGTTTATACTTATATAGGTGATAATATAATGCATAATGAAACATATATTGAAGAATTGTTAAATGGTTTAAACATGGGCTTGCTGGCTATTGATCATTTGATTGATAAAATTGAAAATGATCAATTACGTGATATCGTTTTACATCAAAGAAAAGCCTATGGAGATTTGAAAAACAAAATAACACGTGATGACTCTCATACTGAAGATCATTTGAAAAATAAAGTGATGTTAGAGTCAATGATTGAAATCAAAACATTATTAACAGACGATGCTAAAATTACAAAGATGTTAATAGAAGGAAGTAATCAGTCAGTTATGACAATGGCACATTTATTGAATAAAGATCATCATGTCGATTTAAAGGTGAAACAATATAGTGATGAATTTGAGGAAATTTCTCAAAAATACATAGATGAATTGAAAGCCTTTCTTTAAAAAGTTTATAACATGAAAAAATGTGATAGGATTTATCACATTTTTTATGAGTGATGATGAATTTATTTGATAAGATGTTTTGTATTTAAAAAAGGTGTAGAATAAAAGAAAGGGAGGAAAAAGATATGAATGCAAAACAATTGGATGAAGTGGTACATAAAACACAGGAGTTAATCAAGACACCGACTTGTTGTCAGGAATTAAAAGAAATGGCGGAACAATGGTTAAAATCAGTAGGAAGTGAAAATGAAGCTTTGATGACACAACAATATATGGCAGAATTAAAAGAAGATATCATGCCTATTGAAAATTTAATTGCCTTTGCAAGTTCAAAGGATGGACAGATATATTTTGGTGAAAGTAAAGCCAAAGAAATTGTACGTCATAGTCAGGAAATCCAAGCACAGGGAGCTCAATATTGTGATTGTCCAGCTTGTGCTATTGTAGAAGACATTCTCAAGACATTAGAAGGATAATAAAAAATAAGCAAGTCCAAATGGCTTGCTTATTTTGTTAACATTTTTTTCGCTTGAATAATAATTGTTGGTAAAAGAGCAAATCCATAAATAACAAGAAGTTGATTTATAGAAATTGTATGAATCATAAATAATCCATGCATTGCTGGAACAAATAAGATGAAGTGTAGTAATGCAAAACCAATAATAAATGCAATAATGCTTGAACGGTTTGTAAAGAAACCAATTTTTGATAGTGGTTGAGAACTACGACAATTGAAACCATGTAATAAACGAGCTAAACAGATTGTTGCAAAGGCCATTGTAGAAGCTGTTAAAGGATCTCCTTTTAATCCAGTTAAGTATGCACACATTGTACAAATAGCAATAACAATACCTTCATAACTGATTTGGAAGAAAGTTGATTTGTTAAGAATAGAATCATCAGCTTTACGTGGTTTTTCTTTTAAAACATCGTTACGCCCAGATTCCATACCAATCGCAATTGCAGGTAAAGAGTCGGTAATAAGATTCATAAATAATAAGTGAACAGGGAAGAAAGGTGTAGGTAATAAAAGAAGTGATGCGATAAATACACAAATAATTCCTGCAAAGTTACCAGATAATAAATAATTGATAGAGTTTTTGATATTACGGTAAACATTACGTCCTGTAATAACTGCTTTAACAATAGTAGAGAAGTTATCATCTGTTAATATCATATTTGCAGCATCTTTCGAAACTTCAGTACCCGTAATTCCCATAGCAACTCCAATATCACTTTGTTTAAGTGCTGGAGCATCGTTGACACCATCACCAGTCATGGCTACAATATCTCCGCGTTTTTGCCAGGCTTTGACAATACGAATCTTATGTTCAGGAGCAACACGTGCATAAACACTGATGTGTGTTAATTTTTCATCTAATTCTTCATCACTCATTTGATTTAATTGTTGACCATCAATAGATAAGTCACCATCTTCATAAATACCAATCTTTTTCGCAATGCTTCTGGCAGTCACAACATGGTCACCAGTAATCATAATAGGTTTAATACCTGCCATTTTACATTTCGCAACGGCATCAGCACTTTCTGGTCTTGGCGGATCCATTAAGGAAACAAGACTAACAAATGTTAGATTGTTTTCATCATCTAATTGAATATCATGACTATCTAAATCTTTATATGCAAAACCTAAGACACGTAATCCTTCATTAGCATAATTTTGATTTTGTTGAAGGATTTCGTTTTTATAACGTTCTGTTAATGTTTCTTTTTGTCCATTGATAAGGATAGATGTACATCTTTGTAAAATAACATCTGGTGCTCCTTTTGTATATAAATGATTTAAAGAAGAAACACTCATTAATTTACGATCTGAATCAAATGGTAATTCGTTTTGACGAATAGCAGTATTTTCAAATTCTGAATCATTTTGTGTATGAAGATGAACCAAATCAATTAAAGCTAATTCAGTTGGATCTCCAATTCTTTGTTCTCCATTAATCACAGCATTATTACATAATAAACATGCTTTTAATAAAACATTGTGATCATGATGATGACTATCTAAATCATCAATTTCTAATAATTTGTTATTTAAATAGATTGTTTGAGGTGTCATTTTGTTTTGTGTTAAAGTTCCTGTTTTATCACTACAGATAACAGATACACAACCTAAACTTTCGACTGAATTCAAATTTTTAATAATGGCATTTTCTTTAACCATTTTTTGTGTACTCATAGATAAAACAATTGTCACAATAGAACTTAAAGCTTCAGGAATAGCAGCTACAGCTAAGGCAACAGCAATCATTAAAGCATCAAGTAAAGATTCATGAGCTAAGAAAATATTTAAAGCCAAAACAATGGCACAAATAATCATAATCGCAACAGATAATTTACCACTGAAATCATCTAAACTCTTTTGTAAAGGTGTTTTACGATCTTTTGCTTCATTTAACATAGAAGCGATTTTACCGATTTCAGTATTCATTCCAATGCTTGTTACAATATAACGTCCTGTACCATTTGTGACTAAACTTCCAGAAAAAGCCATATTTTTCTGATCTCCAACAATGACTTCCTGTTCAATAGTATCAGTGATTTTATCAACACTATCAACCTCACCAGTCAAGGCACTTTCGTTAATTTGAAGAGATGCTGATTCAATAATACGACCATCACCACTGACAACATCACCTGCTTCAATTTGAACAATATCACCAATTGTTAATTCGTTAGAATTTAATTCACATAATTGTCCATCACGTAAAACTTTGACTTTAGGAATAGAAAGTTTCTTTAAACTTTCTAATGATTTTTCAGCTTTTAATGTTTGAACTGTTCCTAAAATCGCATTAATGACAATGACCACAACAATAACAAGTGTACTTTCCAGCTGACCACTTAATCCAGAGATAATGGCGGCAATAATTAATATAATAACTAATAAATCTTGAAATTGTTTTAAGAAAATCAAGAAAGGACTTTCTTTTTTCTTTTCAGCCAATTCATTTTTGCCATACTTTTCTTGTCTTGACAAAGCTTCTTGAGTTGATAAACCCGATTTTGTTGTCTGACAATCATTTAATGTTTGATCAATACTTTTTTGATAATACATACTTTTTCCTCCATTTTTCATCTTCAACAAACAAAAAAGACAAGTTCGCTAAAGATTTATATGTCTTTAACGAGTCTTGTCTTTAAGATGCACCAGAATAATAAATTATTCGCGATTGTTGATAACATCACACATATTGTGAGACTACTCCCTCATTGCCATTATATTAACATACTCGTCAAAATATGTAAATAGAAAATCTTTGAATTATTTTTGTGAAGAAAGTTGACTGTTATTCATCATGAAATAGATATAAATGGATAAAAATCAACACTATGGAAAGGTTATTTGGCTTTGATTATGCACTATCTTTAAACCAATAAACAAGTCCATTTTCCTGATAATCTCCAGTCAATGGGTTGATTGGTATTTTTTTGAGTTCTGATGATGGCTCATACCAGAGTTCTTCTTTTTGCATAAAGTTTGCCATTGTCTGGAAAATGACTTTTGGAATTCTCGTATCTGAAGTCATATTCATTTCACGATTATCATCATAGCCACACCAGCTTAAAATAGTATATTGTGGATTATAGCCTGCACATAAAGAGTCATAAGGTGTTGAACCAGTTTTCGTGGCAAATGTTGTGTTTGTAGGATAATTAACCATCGTAGGTGTTGTATAGGATTGAAAGGACTTTTCAAAAGGTGCAGTTAATAATTGACTCATCATTAAACAGGTATCCTTATTTAAAAGCTGTTTGTTTTGAGGCTTATATTCATACAAAACATCACCATTATTATTTGTAATCTTGGTAATCGTATGAACATCATTGTAAATACCTTGATGAGCAAGTGTGGTATAAATAGCAGAAAAATCATAAACATTGGTATTTAAAGTTCCTAAGGCAAGAGAAGGATGAGGAGAAATATGTTGATATCCAAATTGAGAAAGTGTATTCACTAATGCCTGTTCTCCTAAAAACATATGTGTTTTCACTGCATAAATATTATCACTCACCGCAATCGCCTGTGCCATTGTAACATCATCATTGGCATATTTTTTGTTGAAATTGGTTGGTGTATATGTTTTTCCATTTTCTAATTGAAAAGTAGTGGGTTCACTTTTGAATTTGGTAATAGGCGTAAAACCATTTTCTAAAGCAATATAATAAAGTAATGGTTTGATAGTAGAACCAACCTGACGTGAAGCTTGGGTTGCACGATTGAATTGTGAAGTGGCATAATCTTTACCACCCACCAATGCTAAGACTTCAGATGTCTGACTATCTAATATGATACTAGAGACTTCTAATTCCTCTCGATCTTTCATTTGTTCGGTAATGGTTTGATTGAGCTGATCTTGGATTTGGGGATTTAAACTTGTCTGTATATTTAAACCCTGATTGACATATTCTTCTTTATAAAAGCCAAGCTCTTTTAGCTCACTTATAACCGTATCACGATAATAGGGATAAGCACATTGGATGGTAGAAGATGGATGAGGATTGAGTTTGAATTCACTTTGATAAGCCTGATTTGCCTGTTGTTGTGTAATCTGTTTTTCATGAACCATCGCATCTAAAACGATTTTTTGTCTTTGTTTAGCTGCTTTGATATCTTTAAATGGTGAATAATACTCAGGACCATTAATGACTCCAGCCAACATACTGGCTTCATTTAAATCTAAATCACGGGGTTGTTTATTAAAATAGTATAGACTGGCATTTTGAATACCATAAATACCATGTCCAAAATAAACAGTATTAATATAACCTTGTAAGATTGTATCCTTATTATAATGCGTTTCTAGACGAACAGTTAAAAAAGCTTCTTGGATTTTTCTGGACCATGTCTTATCATTATTTAAAAACATTAATCTGGCATATTGCTGGGATATTGTGCTGGCTCCTTCGACACGACCATTTTCACTGATATTGGCTTTAATGGCACGTAAAATACCAACGGGATCAAAACCACGATGTTCATAAAAGCGATGATCTTCAATAGCCACAATACTCTTTAAAAAATAAGGTGAAACATCTTTGAGCTGTACATCATTACTTTGTTGTTGGGATTGATAAAAAAGTTGTTCATTTTGATCATACATTCTTATAATATGACCACCATTCAAATCAGGAGCTTCAATGATATAACTTATAGAATAGACACTTATCATAAATACAAAACCAGCAATAATGATTCTTCTTAACCATTTGATACATTTGATCATGACTTATCACCTCATTTTTTCATTTTTGCCGATATTTATGAATAATATTCATGATTCATGGAAAATATGGGAATAAGAAATAAAACGTGACTTTCTCAGTGTGGTTTTGTTATAATGTAGGCGGTGATGTCAAATGTATCAAACAAAACAAATTCATTATAAAGCAATTTTTAAGCAAGATCATGATCAGCATAAAATTGAATATAAAGCCAAAGGATTATTTCATCAAAATCAAAAAACAAGTCTTGATTTTGATACACCTGAAGGACATATTCAAATATCTTATGATGATCAGGAAGTGCATTTACAACATGGAAATTCACTTTTAAAATTTCATAAAGAAAAACCACTTTGGAATCAATATCAATTACCTTATGGTTCAGTTGCTTTAAAAACAAAGTTACTGAAATTTCAAAATAATCAAGATAGCATGAAAATGAAATATGAATTGTA
The DNA here is from genome assembly GCF_012027715.1 of Massilimicrobiota sp. SW1139. Classification (NCBI taxonomy): domain Bacteria; kingdom Bacillati; phylum Bacillota; class Erysipelotrichia; order Erysipelotrichales; family Erysipelotrichaceae; genus Massiliimicrobium; species Massilimicrobiota sp. SW1139. The sequence goes on from NZ_SJOR01000018.1 coordinate 17,565, forward strand.
TGATCAGCAAGGGTTAATTTCTACAGTTTATATCATGATTACAATGAAAGCCTATTGTCTGGTGGACGAACATGAAAATATTTAAAATATTTTTAAATCGTATTTTTGTTTTTGGTTTTCTTATCTTGATTCAAATATTATGGGTATTTTTAATAGGTAGAGAATTATTGGAACATTATTCTTGGATTCATTATCTGATGCGATTGATCAGTTTGATGGTTGTCTTATGGTTAGTTAATAAAGATGAGAATCCTTCTTATAAGATATCATGGATTATTGTTGTTTTATTATTCCCAATGTTTGGGGGATTATTATATTTATTGATTGGAAATAAGAAACCATCTCATAAGATACGTAGAATTTTACAGCCTGCTTTAGATGAAATCGGTCAAGTTGCGATATTAGAAGATGATGTTTCCAAAACCCTGACAGAGTCCAAACAGGATGCGCTTCATTATTTATCTGATTTGGGATATGGAACTTATTTAAGAACAAAGTGTCGCTATTATTCGTTAGGTGACTATTGTTATGGAGATTTATTGAAAGATATCAGTCAGGCTAAAAAATATATATTTATGGAATATTTTATTGTATCTGAAGGATTGATGTTTGAAAATATTTTAAAAATTCTCGCTCAAAAAGTTCAGGAAGGTGTAGAAGTTCGTTTTATTTATGATGATGTTGGCAGTATAACAACACTTCCTTATCATTTTGAAAAAAAGTTAGAACAACTGGGAATTCAATGTGTTGTCTTTAATCCTTTTATACCGCTTGTTTCTGTTGCGATGAATCATCGAGATCATCGTAAAATTTGTATTATAGATGGAAATATTGGATATAGTGGTGGCTTTAATCTGGCTGATGAATACATTAATGTGAAAGTGCGTTTTGGGCATTGGAAAGATACAGGTATTCGTTTAGAGGGACAAGGTGTCTGGAATTTAACAACCATGTTTTTATCAACATGGAATGCCTATAAACATCAAGATGATGATTATGCACAGTATCAACCTCATCAATTGCCACCTATTCAACAGGATGGATATGTAGTGGCTTATGGAGACTCACCTGTTGACCATGAAGAAACGGGTGAAAATATATATTTGAATCTCATTAATCAGGCTCAAAAAGAAATTCTTATTATGACGCCTTATTTTATTATTGATGAAACAATGATGAAAGCTTTTTTACTGGCAAGAAGAAAAGGGGTGCGCATTCAAGTCATTACTCCTGGGATTCCAGATAAAAGAAATGTGTATCATGTGACACGCTCTTATTATTACTCGTTAATGAAAGAAGGGGTTGAATTCTATGAATATAAACCTGGCTTTTTACATGCTAAAATGGTTTTATGTGATCAAAGAATAGCAACCGTTGGTACCATTAATTTTGATTATCGTAGCTTGTATTTACATTTTGAATGTAATGTGATGGTGACCCAAAAATCTGTCATTAAAGATATTTCGAAAGATTTTAAAGAAACATTAGCATTAAGCCAAAAAGTCACGCTTAAAGATAGTCGTCGTTTTAGAGGAATATATGAAGCTTTTTTAAGGTTATTTGCACCATTAATGTAGAAAAAATGTTGACTATATCGTCAAATATGATATTGTATTAAAAGTATGATAAGAAGGAGGATACTATGGCTGTTAATAAAATAGAACTTTCATTAAAGAAGGTCTTACAAAAAGCAATTATTGATTTAAAATTTGTGGAAGATTATCCCCTTGAACAGATTGTAATAGAAATTCCTAAAGATAAAGCTCATGGAGATTATTCTACAAATATGGCAATGCAATTAACAAAAGTTTTAAGAAGAAATCCAAGAGAGATTGCTAAGTCTATTATTGATGCATTAGATTTAGAAGCAGGACATATTGAACGTGTAGAAATAGCTGGACCTGGTTTTATCAATCTCTTTTTAAAGAAAGATGCTATGACATCAGTGATTAAAGATGTTTTAGATGAACAAGATCATTATGGATATTCTGATTTTGGTCAAGGGATTAAATATAATATTGAATTCGTATCTGCTAATCCAACAGGTGATCTTCACTTAGGACATGCGAAAGGAGCTGCGGTTGGTGATAGTATTTGTCGTATTATGAAAGCTGCTGGTTATGATGTGACAAGTGAGTATTATATTAATGATGCTGGTAATCAGATTACAAATTTAGCTTTGTCATTATATGCCAGATATTTACAGGCTTTTGGACAAGATGCCTCACTTCCAGAAGATGGGTATCATGGACCAGATATTATTCAAATTGCAGAAAATTTGAAAGAAGAATTTGGTGATAAATTCTTAAATATTCCTAAAGAGGAAGCCATTGCTTATTTTAGAAAAATTGGGACAGAACATGAATTACAGAAAATCAAAGATATTTTAAAGGAATTTAGAGTTCAACATGATGTCTGGTTTAGTGAAACATCATTATATGAAAATAATAAAATTGAACCCACAATTCAAAAGTTAAAAGATCAGGGATATACTTATGAAAGTGAAGGGGCTTTATGGTTTAAATCTACTGAATTTGGTGATGATAAAGACCGTGTTTTAATTAAAAGTGATGGAAGCTATACATATTTAACTCCTGATATTGCATATCATTTAAATAAGTTAGATCGAGGATATCAGTATCTTGTTGACTTATTAGGTGCAGATCATCATGGTTACATTCAACGTATGAAAGCTGCTATACAGGCATTAGGTTATAATGCAGATCAACTTAACATTGATATTATGCAGATGGTTCGTATGGTTGAAAATGGTGAAGTTGTCAAAATGAGTAAACGTACTGGTAATGCTGTGACAATTAAAGATTTAATTGAAGATATCGGAGTTGATGCAACACGTTATTTCTTTGCATCTAAAGCAGCAAGCTCACCATTTGATTTTGATTTAGGTTTAGCTAAATCTCAGTCAAATGATAATCCTGTTTACTATGCACAATATGCTCATGCAAGAATGTGCTCAATTGAAAGACAGGCTATGCAGGCTCATATCGAAGTTGCCAATCATTATGAATTATTGGTTCATGAAAAAGAAATTGAATTGGTTAAACACATTAATGAATTTAGAGATGAAGTGATTGAAAGTGCTAAACAAAGAGCTCCTCATAAAATCGCAAATTATATTCAAAAACTTGCGCAATTATTTCATTCGTTCTATAATGATTGTTATGTAATTGATGAAAATCATCTTGATTTATCATCACAAAGATTAGCTTTAGTGAAAGCTGCTCAAATCACTTTAAAAAATGCATTAAATTTAATTGGTGTGAATGCACCAGAAAAAATGTAGGAGGATATTATGATTGATTATAGACAAAGTTCAATGGTAGATGTTGCATTTGATTTAATGACAAAGAAGAAAAAGCCAGTTGATTTTTATAAATTATGGCAGGAAGTTTCTGAAATCAAAGGATTTAATCAAGAAGATAAAGATGAAAATGAATCTTTATTTTATACAAACATTACTTTAGATGGACGTTTTATTACAGTAGGTGAGAATCGCTGGGATTTAAGAAGTCGTCATAAATTTGATGAAGTGCATATTGATATGAATGATATTTATGCTGATGATGAAGAAGATGCATCTGAAGAAGATTCTGATGATGGTTTAATTGAAGATGATTATAATTAATAAAAAAGCAAATCACATTGAAGTGATTTGTTTTTTATTAATGATGTTATTGAAATAGAGTTTTCAGGATTTTATATATTTAAAAAGAAAGTATTTTACTCAAACAGGAAAAATGATTATAATAAAAAAGGTGAACCAAAATGAAAGACATTTATTATCAAGTGACTGGACAGGGATTTCCTGTAGTATTTTTACATGGTAATGGCGAAGATCATCATATTTTTGATCAGGCAGTCAATCTCTTATCAAAACAATATCAATGTATATGTATAGATTCTCGTTATCATGGGCGAAGTGTTCATGCAGGTGAACTCTCATACCAGCAGATGTGTCAAGATGTTATGGCTGTTATGGATGAATTAAACATTACTGCATACGATGTGATAGGATTTAGTGATGGTGGTATTGTTTCACTCATGCTGGGAATGCAGGATTCACGTTTAAAGCATATTATATCTATTGGTGCGAATACCAAACCACGCTATATCAAAAGATTTTATCGTTTGACTTTTTATTTACAAATGATATGTCTAGCTATTTTTTCTATTTATCAAAAGAAAGCCAGATTAACTTTTCGATTATATAAATTAATGTTAACACAGCCTCAAATTGAGTATAAACAGCTTCAACAGATTCATGTTCCTGTTTTGGTTTTAGCAGGAGAATTTGATATGATTGATGCAAAAGATACAAACCATATAGGGGAGTCATTACCTTATGGAATTGTGAAAATTATTCAACATGGCAATCATTTTTTATTAAGAGATGCATTTCAGGAAACAGTAAAAGAAATTTCTTTGTTTCTAGAAGCATGTCATCAGGAGGAAAATTATGAGTGTATGTCAAGTTCGACAATTGAAGATAGGTGAAGGAAAACCTAAAGTTTGTATTCCTGTTGTAGAAACAACAACATCTTCTATATTGAAACAGATTCAGTTTTTACAGTCCTATCTATTTGATATTATAGAATTACGTATTGATTTTTATCAGGATATTCATGATTTACAAAAAGTCCAGGATTTACTGATGCAAATTAGAAATCAAACTGAAAAACCACTATTATTGACATATCGTTCTGCTAGAGAAGGGGGACAAATCCAATTAAGTGATGAAGCATATCTTGCACTTGTCAAAACAGCATGTCAAAGTCAATGTATTGATATGATTGATGTAGAATTGATGAGTGGCAATGTATTGGTTTGTCAAATGGTTGATATAGCACATCAAAATCATGTGAAAGTTCTGATGTCATATCATGATTTTGAACAGACACCAAAGATTCAGGAAATGAAACAATATTTAGAGAATATGGAAATTCTCGGTGCAGATCTATGTAAAATAGCTGTTATGCCACATCGTTATCAAGATGTGATTGACTTATTAAATATAACAATGGAGATGTCACACAGACTTTCTCGACCTATTGTCACAATGTCTATGGGATCAATCGGGAAAATTTCAAGAATTGTCGGAGAATTAACAGGTTCTGCCATGACATTTGCCAGTGTGAATCAAGCGTCTGCCCCAGGTCAAATGGAGGTAGAAGATTTACAGAAACTTTTGGAGGTGATTCATCATGATTGATTTACTAAAGGCTCAAAGGGCTTTTCAAAAATATATCAGTCATTATGATTCCACGATTCCATCTATTCGTTTAAAAATCATTCATACTTATAAAGTTATGGAGTGTAGTGAATATTTGTGTCATAAGCTCCATTTGTCAAAAGAAGATAGTGATTTAGCTTCACTCATTGCTTTGCTTCATGATATTGGACGTTTTGAACAATGGATGAGATATCAAAGCTTTGCTGATCATAAAACAATTGATCATGCCTTGTTTTCTAGTCAGTTGCTGTTTGATGAAGGGCTTATTAGAGAGTTTATTGAGGATGATCAATATGATGATATCATTAAGCACGCTATTGAACAGCATAATCGTTATCAGGTAGAAGATGGTTTTGATGAGAAAACATTATTATTTATTCATTTAATAAGAGATGCAGATAAATTAGATAATTTTAGAGTAAAAGAAGAAGAAAAAATAGAGAATATATTATATGTATCTTTAGATGAGGTGAATCATGAGCAGATTTCTGAAAAAATTTATCAACAGTTTTCACATCAACAGTTGATTTATGCGCCTGATCGACACACACATATTGATATGTGGTTATCTTATATTGCTTTTATTTTTGATTTGTATTTTCAAGAAAGTATTCAATATATTCAAGACAACCATTGGGTTGAACGCTCATTTCAACGTTTAAATCCTGTAGATTTTAAAGTGAATAAACAATATCAAACTTTAAAGCAGATTGCTTTAGATTATATACAAAAAAGGAGTGCAGTATGAATCATAAAAAAACAAGAAAAATGGTTTATTTAGCCCTGTTAAGTGCGATTGCGATTGTCTTACATACAGTAGAAGCAGCAATTCCTGTTCCTTTGCCAGTTGGTGCAAAGCTAGGGCTAGCTAATATTATTTCTTTAGTCGTTATTCATCTTTATGGTATTAAAGAAATGTTTATTGTGAATATATTTAGAGTTCTGGTTTCTAGTTTATTAACAGGTATTTTTATGCAGAATCCATTCTTTATTAGTTGTGGTGGTGTTTTTTTAAGCAGTTTAGCTTTAGCTATTATTTATAAATTTGTAAAACTACCAATGGTTTCTACATCTATTGTGTCAGCTATCTTTCATAATATTGGACAAGTCGCTGTTGTTGCTTTTATATTTTCATTTGCAGGTATCATGGTTTATGTTTTACCATTACTTGTCACATCTATTCCAACAGGAATTTTAACAGGACTTGTTGCAATTGAGATTTTAAAACGTGTTAAAAAGGAACAATTTCAATAGATTGTTCTTTTTTTATATCATTAGATTTCATTTATAATTATGTATAAGACTATAATCACTTGAAATAATGACACCTAGAAAAATAAAATGATGAAAGGAGAAGGTAAAAAGAAATAAATAAATGGAAAGCTTACTTGACATAAATGATTGTATATTTTAAAATAAAATGGGAAGAATGGAAAGTAAACTTTCCGTAATGGGGTGATTGTTCTGAAAAATAGAATAGAAGAATTAAGAAAGGAAAAAGGCATAAAGCAAGAAGATTTGGCAATTGCTGTTGAGGTTTCTAGGCAAACAATAGGTTCTTTAGAGAATGGACGATATAATCCATCAATCATATTAGCCTTTAAAATTGCGCGATATTTTCATATGAGCATTGAAGATATTTTCATTTATGAGGAGGAGATTGAAAATGAAAAAGAATAAGAAGATTTGGTATGTTGGTTATATGATTTCATTATTGTTAATTCTTATCATTCTTTTTACTGATTTTTCAAAAATGGTAGATATTGGTCTTGCAATTTTATTTAGTGCGGTTTTTGGTATTTCTCATGTTCAAATTTTACATAATAAAATGATGAAAAATGATACTGATTACAAAATTAGCGTTATGGACGAACGTAATATTTTGATTAAAGAGAAAGCAGGAAATGTGACAAACATGGTTAATACTGTATTATTGGGTTTAGCAACTGTCATATTTATTTGCTTAGATTATGTCATTCCAGCAATTATCACTGGAACAATTATTACAGTTCAGCCTATCATTTTAATTACTATCAGTACTATGCTTGAGAAAAAAATGTAATTAGAAACTAATTTAAAAACTATGATAGATTGGAAAAGTAATCAGTTTTCACATAAAAAGATAGATAAATACAAGGAAGTGAGTTGATTTCACTTCCTTTTGATATCATTAGATTAGTAAATGAGATAATCTTTTTATCTTATTTTACATTTTAGAAATGTAATTATTTAGATGACTTTTCATTGTGAGTTCATTTGTGGAGAAGTATGATTAAAGTAAAATATATTCAGTCACTTCAAGTTGAAAATGTCATTTAGCTAGTAATAAAAAAGGGAAGAAGCTATAAATGAAAAAAATAAAGTTCTGTTAATAGATGTATAGTTTTAGAAAGGTAAATAGCATAATGCATGAATGAACTCATAAAGTTTGTAAATACATGTTTAATATAAATGAAAATCAGTGGAAATAAATTATTGGAAATCAACAAAAGATTATGCTCAAATGGATGAGATATAAAGGAGATGTACATGAGAGAACTATTTGATTTTATTGTTTTGTTTTTCATATATATTTTTGTGTTTTATAGAAAATGGAAAGTACAAGGAAAAGATATATTATTTATAAATACGATAATGTATATATACTTATCTTTTGTATTATATCTGACTTTAATGCCTATATTAGTATCTTTACCATTTATATTTAATCATCCTTATGAATTGATGAACTTAGTTCCGTTTGTTGATGTAGCAAGTGGAAGAGGCGATTTTATCAGACAGGTAGTATTAAATATAGTTATGACCATTCCTTTTGGATTTTTATTACCATTAGTAAGAGAGAAAAAGATAAATTTATTAAAAGTTATTTTCTATACTTTTCTATTAAGTTTAGGTATAGAAATCTTACAACCATTCATAAATGGTGTAAGATCATCAGATATAACTGATATAATAACAAATGTGACAGGAGGTATGATTGGATATATCTTATATTTATTATTCAAACCACTTGTAATTAAAATACTTCATTGTGTAAAAATGGGAGATGTCAATTAAATAAAAAAATATTGATATGGAATTAGTAAATTTGAAACGATTGATATGGAATCAGTCGTTTTTTATTTACAGACTTGTTATAATAGAGTGAGGAGGGTATTTATGAAAGAATATATTTTAGCAATTGATCAGGGAACAACAAGTACCAGAGCTATTTTATTTGATCAACATGGACATTTATGTCATATGCAACAAAGAGAATTTAAACAATATTTTCCACATCCAGGATGGGTAGAACACGATGCTAAAGAGATATGGAACTCAGTCGTAGAAGTGGTTCAGGCATTGTTTACGATTGATAATATTCAGTCTTCACAGATTAAAGCTATTGGAATAACCAATCAAAGAGAAACAACGGTCGTATGGGATAAAACAACAGGAGAACCTGTTTATCATGCCATTGTCTGGCAATCACGTCAATCGCAGGATATTTGTGATGAATTGATTGAAAAAGGTTATAGTCCTATGATTCAAGAAAAAACAGGATTAATTATTAATCCATATTTTAGTGCCAGCAAAATCAAATGGATATTGGATCATATTGATTATGAACATAAGGATCAGTTATTATTTGGAACGATTGATACATGGTTGATCTGGAAATTGACTGGTGGAAAGGTACATGCGACAGATTATACCAATGCTTCAAGAACAATGTTATATAATATTCATGATTTAAAATGGGATGATGATTTATTAGCGTTATTTGATATTCCTAGCAGTATGTTACCAGAGGTGAAAGAATCTTCATGTATATATGGATACAGTGATGAAACGCAAATGAGTGGATTGCATTTTAGAGCACCTATCTGTGGAGTTGCAGGTGATCAACAGGCATCATTATTTGGACATACTTGTTTTCAATCAGGAGATATCAAAAATACTTATGGAACAGGATGCTTTATTTTAATGAATACTGGTCATACGCCTGTAACATCAAATAATGGTTTATTGACAACAATTGCATGGGGACTTCATGGACAAATCACTTATGCTTTAGAAGGGTCTGTTTTCATTGGTGGAAGTGTTATGCAATGGTTAAGAGATGGTCTTCATTTAATACAAAATGTTGGAGAAACAGAAGCTATGGCTCAATCTTTAAAGAATAATGAAGGTGTGTATCTCATCCCAGCATTTGTTGGCTTAGGCACGCCCTATTGGGAAAATGATGTTAGAGGAACAATCTTTGGCTTAACACGAGGAACTTCAAGAAATCATATTGTGCGTGCAGCTTTAGAGTCTATCGCTTATCAGAGTTGTGATGTGATCGAAGTGATGAAACAGGAAGCACATATTTCTTTAAAAAGTCTATCAGTAGATGGAGGAGCGACAAGTAATGCATTTTTAATGCAGTTTCAAAGTGATATGCTTAATATTGATATATTACAGCCACAAGTTAAAGAAACAACAGCTCTTGGAGCAGCGTATTTAGCTGGTTTAGCTATAGGTTTTTATAAAAGTCAGGATGATATCAAGAAAAATCATCAATTTGCTCAAGTATATCATCCAATCATGAATCAACAAGAAGCTTTACAATATTATAAGCAGTGGCAAAAAGCAATTGCAGCAACATGTGTATTTAAATAGGAGGGTTTTATGAAAACAAAAAGAATTGCGGCTTTGACTTTATTAACATGTTTATTAGTAGGGTGTCAGCAAGCCGATGAAACAGCTAAAGACGATCAGTCAACTGTTGAATTGATTCAAACTGATGATAGCTGGGGAATTGCTTTGTCCACAACAGATGTCAGCAATACAGGCTTAACATTGATTTGTAGCCAAAATGGTGGAGAGATCACAGGTGAACTTCAAACAGGTGAAAAATACTGGATTGAAGAAAAGATAGATGGAAAGTGGCAGGAACTTTCAACACCAGAAAAACCTATTTGGCAAGATTTGTCTTATACCATTAAAATGCAAAACTTAACACAATGGGATATTCAATGGAGTGACCTTTATGGGACATTACCGCAAGGAGAATATCGCATTGGTAAGGAAATACAGGATTTTCGTGGTGGCAGTGACTATGATGAAAAAGCTTATTATGCTGAGATTGTGATTGAATAGAAGTTTACGCTAGACGTTAAAGAACACATTTATGACTAGAAAATGAAAAAACATGACTTCAAAAGTCATGTTTTCATTTTAGCGGACACCGCCTCCGCCACCACCAGAGAAGCCACCTCCGCCTCCTGTAAATGATGATGAACCGCCACCACCACTTGCAGCTATAGAAGCATCATGTGAAGCTTTCATACTGTTGTGTGAGAACATATGAACCATATGCATTGTATAAATCGTATCTAATTGTGATTGTTCATTGAAGGTTGGACATAATCTTCCTAATTGTTCCTGAACTTTATCGGCAATCTGTAAAATAGAAGCAAAGATGAGATATTCTTCCCATAACTTGACTTCAATGACTTCTTTTTCATCAATCAGGCTCATTTCCTCTAAGAAAGTTTTTAAACCTATGATATGTTCCATTTCTTCTCTAATAGATGCATCATAAGTATCAGTGCTATGTGAGAATCTGATTTTTAAAAATGATGTATATGTTGTTTCTAATGTTAATAAATGCTGATCTCTTAATTCATTTTCAATATATTCATCAATACTTTCAAACCATTCATCAATTTTTTCATAATTTTCTTTGCACCATGATTCAAACTCATCTGTTTCTAAGACCTGATTAGAACCAGCTGCCTGTCTGAAAAATTGAAATAACTTTTTCTCTAATGGATGTGTAATAGGAATATCGTTATCTAAATCTATTGAATAACCATCTTTTTTAAAGAAGAGGAATTGTTTGACTTCTTCTTTTTGAAATTCAATATAGTTTTCTTTAATCCATCTTAATAGAATAGCAGCAATCAGGCCATCACGATCTTGATCAGTAATCAAACCTACTTTTTTAGCATAGTAATAGAATTGAAATACATCTTTTTGACAAGGAATATCTCTAAACATTGGTGGTTCATGATTTAATGGAATATGATCGTTGAATTGAAAATCAACACGACCTCTTGTATAAGCCACAATCAATACGACGACAACTGCACCAATCAATCCTATCACTGCAAAGACAATAGCGATAATCATCGCAGTATTATCTTTATACATGAAAGAGTTGTAATAATCTCCCTGATCATAAAATTCGTCTTCATATTCACTGCCATCAATCGCATCTTCTAATATCTTTTGAAAAGATTGATCATTAACATGAGCGTTTGTAAATGTTTCATTATCAATTTGCATCAATAATTGCATCTTAGCACCTTCAGGTACAGCACTTTGTGTTTCCATAATGACATCACCATGATCAAAATAGACAACACCCTGATATCCAAAAGCCCAGATTTTCGCATTGTTTTTGTTGAAATCATGTGAAGATGAAACGGTAATCTTGACATGTTGAGGTTCTAACTCCATTTCTGAAAAGAAAGCATAGTTAAATCCTTGAGTATCCTGATATTGTTGGACAAAATTGGCTATATCATATTCAAAAGTATAGGTTCTTCGTCCATATTCACCAATACCAAAGCAGAGTTCATAACGATCACCATCTTGAATCATCCCACATTTGCCATCTTTGTCTTCTTTGTCAAGATCAACATCCCATTCACCAATATTTTGATAACGCTTGCCTTGATCATCAACAACATTAAAATTCGATATATGAGAATCACCCATATTATCAAAAACTTTATAAATTTCTGTTCCCTCTTCAATATTGATATCCCAAATTTCCTGCACATGTGCACTTCCATCATTATTTAAAGTTGTATGGATAGAGATGTCATTTAAATTGGCATCAGCTCCATAAACCAAAGAAGATAACGATGGTATGAGAATGAGTAGTAAAGAAAATATCAGACATATTTTCTTTTTCATATTAAAATTTCACCTCAGGAATCTCTTTATCATTTTCATTGATTTCAAAGTAATCAAATCTTTCAAAATGAAACAGACTGGCAATTATGCTAGAAGGGAACATCTCTAACTTATTTGTATAACTATAAACGGAATCATTATAGAATTGTCTAGCAAAACTGATTTTATCTTCAGTTTGTGTCAATTCGTTTTGTAAACTGACAAAGTTTGTGTTCGCCTTTAAATCAGGATAAGCTTCACTAATAGCCATAATCTTATTTAAGGCCTGTGTTAATTCTCCCGCTGCTTCCATTTGTTCACTTGGAATAGAAGCATTCATATATGTGTTTCTGGCTTCCATAACACTATCCAAAGTTTCCTTTTCATGTTTAGCATAACCTTTGACAGTTTCAACTAAATTAGGAATCAAATCAGCACGTCTTTTTAAGACAACATCAATTTGTGCCCAATTTGTTTTCACTTTATTTTTTTCTCTTACTAGGGCATTATATGAGACAATCACATATAATACCAAAACAACAATGAGAATACCTACTATTATTAATATCATAATCCTTTCCTCCTATAACAACATTATATACTATTCGTTGATAAAAATTGTGAATTTTTTGTTAAATCATTTGATAAAATAGAATTGTTTTATGGAATATTTATTTCAAAAAAGTAGATAAGCGTTTGATCTTATCTACTTGGTTTTGTCCAGTTTTCTTTTTTTATACCATAAATAATACCAATAGTATCAGCTAAGAACCAGCCAATAGGAATAGCCCACCATATCGCAACAGTCCCTAATATTGGAGCGAAGGCATAAGCCAAAGCGACTCTTGTTCCTAAAGAGGCAATTGTTAAAACAACAGAAATGCCAGGCTTTCCAACACCACGATAATAGCCATAGAGTAAAAATAAGCATCCAATTCCTAAATAACACATACCTTCAATCTGTAAGTATTCAACACCTTGACGAATAATTTCAACTTCTTCGGGATGAATGAAAATCAGCATGAGTGTAGGTGCAAAAATATAGACAATTAAAGAAATGAAAATACAGAAGATACCAGAAATCAGGACAGCTGATTTGAGTCCTTTGTGGATACGTTCTGGCAGATTGGCACCTTGATTTTGAGCGATGAAGGTTGAAAAGGCATTGCCAAAATCCTGTACAGGCATGTAGGCAAAAGAATCAATCTTCACAGCTGCCGCAAAAGCAGACATAGTGATGACACCAAAACTATTGACTAATCCCTGAATCATCAAAATACCAAAGTTCATAACAGATTGTTGGATGCATGTTAATAATGAATAATCTTTAATCTTTTTGATAATGTCTTTATCAAAATAGCAGTGTTGACGTGTTGGTAATAAATCTTTTTGTTTGATGAAAACATAAATCATAATACCAAAACCACTCACCGCTTGCGCAATAATTGTCGCAAGGGCAGCACCACTGACTCCCATATGAAAAGAGACAATGAAATAAACGTCTAAAATAATATTGATGATGGTTGCAATCGCAAGAAAATAAAGAGGCACTTTAGAATTTCCTAATGCTCTTAATAAAGAAGCAAAATAATTATAAAGAAAAGTAAAAAAGAAACCGATAAAGATGATAAATAAGTAATCATAACTTTGTTGATAGATATCTTGGGGAATATTCATAAAATGTAAAATAGGATGAATAAAAATGAGACATAATATTTCTAGAATGACTGTAAAAATCATAATGCCAATAAAAGAAATAAAAAAAGAAGTTTTCATTTTATCTATTTGTTGACCACCATAATACATTGAAAATAAGATTCCACTTCCCATACATAACCCTAGAATAACAGATGTTAAAAAGGTCATTAAAGTAAAAGAAGATCCTACAGCAGCTAAAGCATTGGAACCAAGAAACTGTCCAACAATGAAGGTATCTGCGACATTATAGAACTGTTGAAGAAGATTCCCAATAATCATCGGTATCGCAAAGAAAATTAATGATTTAGTAATAGAACCATGTGTTAACTGATTATTCATAACCCCCCCTATAAATTATGAAGAATGAGATCAGACATTGTGTGGGCATATTCTTCCATAGATTCAAAATTTTCATTTTGAAGCCATTCTCTTAATAACATCATAAAACCACCAATGAATATATGAAGTCTTCTTTTGGTCTCTGGAGAAAGAGAAAACTCCTGTTGTAATTCTTGAATCATTGCATCTCTCATTTCATTATAAAATTCAAATGTAAAATCCTGATTAGATAAAATACAATATGTTTCATAGTCATTTTTTAAAATATCTAAAATTTTCATTAATAATGTATTGAGCTGTTCAACTAATGTCAGCTTATGATTTTTACGTGTAAAATATAAAATCTGTTCAATGAATTCACGCTGAAAACTTTCTAGTAAATCCTTTGTATCTAAATAATGGGCATAGAATGTCCCACGACTAATATTGGCTTCATGAATAATATCAGTGACTGTCACTTTGCTGGCAGGTTTTTCTTTTAAAAGATCAATAAAAGCTTTTTTTATTAATAATTTTGAACGTGTTGCGTTACGATATTCAGTTCTCATTCAAATCCCCTCCTTCAATATTGGACAGTTTGAACCAATGTGTCTAATATTGTATAAATCATGAATATGTGTACATTGTATACATATTTTAAATCTATTATAATATATTTAAATAAGAAAAGTATATAAGAATTTCGTAATATACTCAAAAAGGAGGAGAGCTTATGATGAATTTATATCGCTTGAACCATCGTCTACAACAGATGACTTTAAAGATTTTACAGAATCTTTGTTATCGTCATGATATTGTAATTGAAGATGGAGATTTAAAGATTATTTTACATCTCATTCAAGATAATCCTCACACAGTCTTAAATGATGAGTATACACCTATCTTATTGTCAGAAATATCTCAAAAAACAAGTCGTGAAACTTGTTTGAATTTTAAACCACTTTTAGATGAGAATTATTTACTTCAAGAGATAGAATAGCCACCAAACAGGTGGTTTTTTTATTGTTTCATCAATCATAAAATGATAGAATGTCCTGTGGGTGAGAGAATATATGAAAACAATTGCAATTGTCGCAACTGGTGGAACGATTGCTGGGAGAGGACAGATAGGAAAAGCTGTAGCCTACCATGCAGGAGAAATGGATGTTAATGAAATTATTGAATCTATTCCTATGTTAAATCAAGTTGCACATATTAAAGAATATCAATTAATGAATGTAGATAGTAATGAGATGACACCACAAAGATGGATTATGTTGTCACGTCAGATTAATGAACTGGTTGAACGTGATGATATTGATGGTATTGTGGTGACCCATGGAACAGATACTTTAGATGAAACGGCTTATTTTTTGAATTTGACATTACATACATCTAAACCAGTTGTTGTGACAGGGGCTATGCGTCCTGCCACAGCAACCAGTGCTGATGGGCCTTATAATTTATATCAGGCTGTTTGTCTGGCAGCTGATGATGAAGCCTATAATCAAGGTGTCATGGGGCTTTTTTCGAGTACGATATATTCGGGTAGAGATATCCAAAAAGTCAATAATTTTAAGGTGGATGCTTTTGAACAAAAGGCATTTGGATGTTTGGGTTATATGCAAGACCATGAAGTTCATTTCTTTTCAAAAACATTTAAAAAACATACTCTTCAATCTCTTTTTTCTAGCCAAAATTATAATGACTTACCAGCAGTAGGAATTGCTTATTTTTATGCGGGTGCAAGTCATGAAATTCTCTATTCATTAGCTTTAAATCATCAAGGAATTATATTAACAGGATCAGGAAGTGGGAATTATAGTCAGGACTGGTTACATGCGATTGAAGATTTATCAAAACAGGGCATTATTTTTGTCCGTTGTTCAAGAGTGTCACAAGGTATTGTCTTTGATGATGAAGTGTTTGATCCTCATCATTGTTGTATACCAGGAAATACTTTAACACCACAAAAAGCCAGAGTTTTATTAATGTTGGCATTAACATATACACATGATCGTCAAAGAATTAAGGAGTTTTTTAATGAATACTAAACGTAAAGGTATTATTTTTACAATGATTGCCACTATTCTTTTTGGAGTAACACCAGCTATTGGGAAAATGACATATGCAATGGGGAATAATGGTATACAATTGGCTTTTTTAAGGCATTTATTTGTCTTGCCGTTATTTTTATTTATTGTTCTTTATCAGGGAAAATCATTACGACTGAATCGTCAGCAGCTTTTAGATGTTTTCAAAGTAGGCTTTTTTGGAAATACATTGACAATTGTCTTATTGTATTCATCTTATGAATATATAGGGGTAGGAAGTGCAACGGTTCTACACTTTTTATATCCATTGTTTGTATGCTGTATGAATTTTTTGTTTTATCATCAAAAACTCAACAAGCAACAGATTTTATGTCTTGTTTTAGCCATCCTAGGTATTTTCTGTTTTATGGATTCATCTGCATCTTCTTTATTAGGTGCTTTATTAGCAATTTTATCAGGTGTTTTCTTTGCTTATTATATGGTGGGTATGGATCATTCTTCGATTCGTTATATGAGTCCCTATGTTTTTAATTTTTATCTGGTCGTTATGAATACGATCGTGATACTGATTTTAGCCATGGTACTGGGACGTATCCATATCATGCCAATAGAAGCATATATTTTATCAGCTGTTGTTGCTGTGCTGACATCTTTGATTGGCGTTGTTTTACTGCAAAAAGGTATTTATTGTCTAGGTGCATCTTTAACAGCTATTTTATCAACTTTAGAGCCTATCACAAGTATTGTTGTTGGTGTTTTATGGTTGAATGAAGGATTAACATTATTGAAAGTGATAGGATGTATACTTGTTTTATTATCGACTTTTATTTTAGTGAAAAGTCAAAATCAAGAAGGAGAAGCTTAAATGAGAATGGATGAACTGATGGATGATTTATCAAAGCAATCATCATTTTTACTTGCTATTGATGGGATGAGTGGCAGTGGTAAAACAACTTTGGCTCAAAGTTTACAAGAAAAATGGCATGCGCATGTTTTTCATATGGATGATTTCTTTTTGCCATTAGAAATGCGTACACCACAAAGGTTGCAGCAACCTGGTGGTAATGTGCATTATGAACGCTTTTTAGAAACGGTCTTAAAACCTTTATCTTTACAACAATCTGTTTTTTATCAGCCTTTTGACTGTCAGACGATGTCATTTCAAACAGTTCAGGAAATACCTTATTCACCCTTTAACATTATAGAAGGTAGCTATGCGTTACATCCTTCTTTACAACGTTATTATACGCATGGAGTTGTTTTGAAGATTTCGCCACTTAT
The DNA here is from genome assembly GCF_012027715.1 of Massilimicrobiota sp. SW1139. NCBI lineage: Bacteria > Bacillati > Bacillota > Erysipelotrichia > Erysipelotrichales > Erysipelotrichaceae > Massiliimicrobium > Massilimicrobiota sp. SW1139. Next base: position 35,097 of record NZ_SJOR01000018.1, read on the forward strand.
GCAAAAAGAACGTTTATTCAAAAGGAATCCAGAAAAAATAGATCAGTTTATTCATCGCTGGATTCCAATGGAAAATCAATATTTTGATGCTTTTGATATTTTTGAAAAGTATCCTGTTTTAGAACGATGACATATTTGATCACGCTATACATATAATATATGGGTGATATGGTGATTTTAAATGAAGCAGAAATGCAAATAGGATTATCCTTTATTTTACAGTCAGTTTTAAAAAAGTATGATGTTGTTTTACAGGAAATGAATTTGAAAATAAAAGAAGATCATCTCTTGTTGACATCAGTTGTTTTGTATAATCAATATCATGTTGATGTTTTGTGTGAGTTCAATTTGAAATATGAAAATCAGCACTTTGTATTTGAAAATATTCAAGGCAAGGTTGAATATTTATTTTTACAGTTTCCTATTATGAGTTTTCTGAAGTCTTTTTTACAAGACTCACATATCATTTGGAAAGATAACCAGATTCAATATGAGATTGATTTACCTATTGAAAGTTTAAATCTAGAAGATGGGCAATTACAAGTTATACTAAAAAACAATCAAAGTGTTTCACCTTGATTGTTTTTTAATACTTCATCAATTAATCCATAATCTAATGCATCATAGGCATTCATAAAATAGTCACGATCAGTATCTTTTTTAATACGACGTAAGGGTTGATTGGTCATTTGAGCTAATAAGCGATTGAGCTTTTCTTTTTGTTTTAATATATGACGGGTAGAAATTTCAATATCACTGGCTTGACCTTGTGCTCCACCTAGAGGCTGATGAATCATAATTTCACTATTTTCTAATGCATAGCGTTTTCCTTTTTTGCCAGCAGCTAATAAAAAAGCACCCATACTGGCTGAAAGACCAATACTGATGGTTGAGACATCACATTTTACAAAATTCATCGTATCGAAGATAGCTAAACCAGCGGAAACACTGCCACCTGGAGAATGAATATACATATCAATATCAGCCTGACTGTCCAATGATTCAAGATAGAGAAGCTGACTGACAATGGAGCTTGCCATCTCATCATTAATTTCACCACAGAGCATAATAATGCGATCTTCTAATAATCTTGAGAAAATATCATAAGCATATTCTTTAGAATTCTTTTTTAATATCACAGTGGGTATAAAATGCATAAGTGTACCTCCATAATTCATTATAGAGAAATTTGTGTTGGATTATTCATAGAAAATTGATTTTTTCTTGCGTTAATATTGAGTTAAGCGAAGTTAAAAAACGAGAAAAGATTTTCATTCTTGTGAAAAAAATTATATAAAGCGCACAACTTTTATTGATTTCTTTGGGTTTGTGGACTATAATATAGACATAAATTATTAGTAAGGAGGATGTCATAAAAATGGCAGTAAAAGTAGCAATTAACGGTTTTGGACGTATCGGACGTCTAGCATTTAGACAAATGTTTGGAGCTGAAGGATATGAAGTTGTTGCAATCAATGACTTAACAGATCCTAAAATGTTAGCACACTTATTAAAATATGATTCAGCTCAAGGTAAATATGCTTTAGCTGATACAGTAGAAGCTAAAGAATCTTCAATCGTAGTAGATGGAAAAGAAATCGAAATCTACAAAGAAGCAGATGCTTCTAAATTACCTTGGGGAGAATTAGGAGTAGATGTAGTATTAGAATGTACAGGTTTCTATACTTCTAAAGCTAAATCTCAAGCTCATATTGATGCAGGAGCTAAAAAAGTTGTTATTTCTGCACCAGCTGGAAATGATTTACCAACTGTAGTATTTGGTGTAAACGAAGGAACATTAACTGCTGATGATACAATTATTTCAGCTGCATCTTGTACAACTAACTGTTTAGCACCTATGGCTAACGCATTAAACAAATTAGCACCAATCAAATCTGGTATCATGTTAACAGTACATGCTTATACTGGTGACCAAATGGTATTAGATGGACCTCATAGAAAAGGTGACTTAAGAAGAGCACGTGCTGCTGCAGTTAATATCGTGCCTAACTCAACTGGAGCTGCAAAAGCTATCGGTTTAGTTATCCCTGAATTAAATGGAAAATTAATTGGTTCAGCTCAACGTGTACCAGTTCCTACTGGATCTACAACTATCTTAACTTCAGTTGTTGAAGGTGAAGTTACTGTAGAACAAGTTAACGAAGCTATGAAAGCAGCTGTAACTCCATCATTTGGATACACTGAAGAACAATTAGTATCTTCAGATATTATTGGAATGACTTATGGTTCATTATTTGATGCAACTCAAACTATGGTTAAAGCATTAGATAACGGAACTACTGAAGTTCAAACTGTTGCTTGGTATGACAACGAAAATTCTTATACTTCTAACATGGTTAGAACTATTAAATATTTCGCTGAATTAACTAAATAATTTAGAAACTTCTTGGGAGTACATTGTATTCCCAAGATTTTTTATATAGAAAATGAAATATGTTTTTTTAAATAAGAAATATAATCTTTAGCATAATGCGTGATTGGAATGTTTTTGTGAGTGATGTAACCTATTTTCATATATTCGTCAATATCTAAAGGTTTTGAAATAATGTTTTCACCATTTAATTCATGGTCAATAATTCCAGAACTCACTGTGTAGCCATTTAAACCAATCACAAGATTGAAAAGTGTTGCACGATCTGTTACTTTGATGTTTTTCTTTCTATCTAATGTACTTAATATTTCTTCGGAAAAATAAAATGAGTTATATTCGCCTTGTTCGAAAGATAGATACGGATATGAATCTAAATCATCCAATGTAAGTATCTTTTTATTTGATAAAGGATGTTTAGAAGAAATAAAAACATGAGGTTTTGTGCAAAGCATTTCTGTAAAGCATAAGTTATTTCTATGTAATAAATGGGATATAACTTTTTCATTTTCTTTGCATAAGTATAAGATTCCAATCTCGCTTTTGAGGTGAGCAATATCTTCGATAATTTCATGTGTCTGTGTTTCTCTAAGTGTAAAATCATATTGTTTTTCGCCATATTGGTTTATAAAATCAACAAAGGCATTGACCGCAAATGAGTAGTGCTGACATGATACAGAAAATTGTGGACGATGTTCTTTTTTGTTCAAAAACTTTTCTTCTAATAATGCAGCTTGTTCTATAACTTGTCTGGCATAAGCTAAAAAAATCTCCCCATCATGTGAAACGATAATACCTTTATTTGTTCTATGGAAAATTGTAATATTCATTTCTTTTTCCAGTTCTTTGATGGCGTTCGTTAGACTTGGTTGAGAGATGAACAAAGCTTTTGCTGCTTCATTAATTGATCTTTTTTTTGCGACCATTGTGACATATTTGAGTTGTTGTAATGTCATAAGAATTCCTCCTGTGCATTTATGTTTGTTATAGTTTTAAACTATAACAAACATTATTTTTCTATATTATACAATAGATCTTCCATTGTTTATAATAGAAAAAAGAAAGAGGGTAAATTGTATGATAAAATGGAAATATGATATTGTGGGTTCGTTTTTAAGACCACAGGAAATTAAAGAAGCACGTCAACAGTATGCAGAAGGTAAAATACAGTTAGAACAATTAAGAAAGATTGAAAATGAGGAAATTGCTAAACTTGTAGAAAAAGAAGTACAGCATGGTTTGAAAGTTGTAACTGATGGTGAGTTTCGACGTCGCTGGTGGCATCTTGATTGGTTGAAGGAATTTGATGGTTTTACAACTCGTCATTTACAAAAAGAACGTAATGGAAGTGTTCATCACATTGAATTAGGGATGGTTGAAGGAAAAATCAGTTATGATTGTCAACGTCAACATGCAGAGATTGAAGCATGGGATTATTTATATCAATTGGCTCAAAAATATCCTGGGATTACAGCTAAAAAATGTATATCAGGTCCTAATATGATTTTTGTTGACCATTTTTTACAATTAGGGATAAAGGAGACGCCATATTATGGTCATGATATGGAAGCAATTATTAATGATATTGCTGTTGCATATCAGAATGCTATTTTAGATTTATATAATCATGGATGTCGTTATTTACAAATTGATGATACATCATGGACATATATGATTGATGAAGCATTCCTTAAAAAGGTTAATGATTTAGGATATAAAAAGGCTGAGATTTTAGAGTGGTTTAGAATAGTTTCTACAAAAGCGTTAGAAAATAAACCACATGATATGGTTATTGCTAATCATTTTTGTAAAGGAAATTTCAAAGGATATCCTTTATTTTCAGGATTTTATGATACAGTAGCGCCTATTATATGTCAAATTCCATATGATGCTTTTTTTGTAGAGTATGATGATGAAAGATCTGGAAGTTTTGAACCATGGGCAAGATTAAAAGGAACAGATGTGACTTTTGTGGCAGGATTGATTTCTACGAAGAATCCGCGTTTAGAAAGTCATGATGAAATAAAAAAACGTTATTTAGAAGCTAAGAAGATAGTAGGTCAAAATATTGCCTTATCACCTCAGTGTGGTTTTGCATCAGTTGAAGAAGGAAATTGTATTGATGAAAAGACACAATGGCAAAAGATTGATTTATTAGTTTCATGTCAAGATTTCTTATAAAGATTCAATATGATGTCATCAGGCATCATATTTTTATCATATATTTTGAAAGATAAAATGATATATAGTAAGATAATGCCTAAAGAAAAGAGGTGTTAAAACATGAATACATCTGTTTTGATTGGTATTATGATACCATTTATTGGGACAACATTAGGTGCAGCCTGTGTTTTCTTTATGAAACAAAAAATGGATAATCGTGTTCAAAAAGTTCTGCTGGGATTTGCTTCTGGAGTGATGATTGCGGCTTCAGTCTGGTCACTTTTGATTCCGGCTTTAGATATGTCAGCAAGTTTAGGAAAATTGTCTTTTATACCTGCGGCAGTTGGTTTTTTATTGGGAATTTTCTTTCTATTATTTTTAGATCGTACTATTCCACATATGCATTTGGATCATCAGGTAGAAGGAAAGAAATCTCACTTGCAACGTACAACAATGTTAATTTTAGCAGTCACAATGCATAATTTTCCTGAAGGGATGGCAGTTGGAGTTGTTTTTGCAGGAGCCTTGATGGGCAATAGCGATGTTTCTATTGCTGGGGCTATTGCCTTATCATTGGGTATTGCGATACAGAATTTTCCAGAAGGGGCTATTATTTCTATGCCGTTAAAAAGTGAAGGAGTGTCTAAAGGAAAAGCTTTTCTGTATGGGATGTTATCTGGGATTGTTGAACCTATGGGCGCTATATTAACGATTGTCCTGTCACAGTTTTTTGTGCCAATCTTGCCTTATCTTTTATCGTTTGCTGCTGGCGCAATGGCATATGTCGTTGTAGAAGAGCTGATTCCTGAAGGTTCACAAGGAACACATTCAAATATTGCGACGATTGGCTTTGCGATTGGTTTTGTCATCATGATGATATTAGATGTAGCATTAGGCTGATGAGTTGTGCTATAATGATATAAATTGATATGAGGTGACAAAAATGGACTTGCATGAATCAGGTGAAATGTATTTAGAAACGATATTAATCTTAAAGAATCAAAATGAATATGTTCGTTCTATTGATATTGCACATACTATGGATTTTTCTAAACCAAGTGTATCACGTGCAATTAAACTTTTAAAAGAATCTCAATTGATTGTTGTAGATGATAAGGGATATATTGATTTTACTGATGAAGGACGTCGTATTGCAGAAAAAGTGTATGGTCGTCATCAGATTTTGACAGAGTTCCTTGTTTCTATTGGTGTGAGTGCTAAACAGGCCGAAGAAGATGCTTGTCGTATTGAACATATTATTAGTGACGAAACACAACAATGTATTCAAAACTTTTTAAAGAAGCAGTCTTAGGATTGCTTTTCTTTGTTTGTAGAAAATAAAAGGGTTTATGAGTTAAAAATAATTGTCATCTATGATAGAATAAAAAAAC
>NZ_SJOR01000019.1:0-38813 GCF_012027715.1 Massilimicrobiota sp. SW1139
ATGATTTTTTTTATTTTATTATGTTATAATAGATAAAAGGATATAAAAAAGGGGGAATGTTATCTTATGAATTTTGTATATATATCACCATCCTTTCCAAAAAATTTTTATCAATTTTGTAATCGCTTAAAAAATAATGGAGTTACAGTTTTAGCAATTGCGGATACACCTTATGATAATTTAAGTGAAGAATTAAAGAATTCAATAGATGATTACTATCAAGTATATTCTATGGAAGACTATGATGAAATGGTAAAGGCGATGGGTTATTTTATTTTCCATTATGGACATATAGATTGGTTGGAATCTAATAATGAATATTGGCTTGAACAGGATGCCAAATTGCGTACAGATTTTAATATTACAACAGGTATTCATACAAACCATATTGAAGATATTAAATGTAAATCAAAGATGAAGAAGTTTTATGAAGAAGCAGGAGTCAAAACAGCACGTTATCATTTAGTTACTGATTTTGAATCAGGTTTAAAATTTGTTCATGATGTTGGATATCCTGTTGTAGTCAAACCAGATAATGGGGTTGGTGCAGCAAAGACTTATAAAATTTCTAATCAGGAGGAGTTAGAACGTTTTTATCAGGAAGAACATTTTACACAATATATAATGGAAGAATTTGTTAATGGATTAATTATTTCATATGATGGTATTGCTAATTTAAATAAAGAAATTTTATTTGAAACATCACATGTTTTTCCAAATCCCATTATGGATGTAGTGAATGATCAAAGTAGTATGTATTATTATTCTTTAAGAGAAATACCTTATGATTTGAAACAAGCTGGACAGGCATGTGTGAAAGCCTTTTATACAGCTGGAAGATGTTTCCATATGGAATTCTTTAGATTGTTAGAGGATAAACCTGGGTTAGGTCAAAAAGGAGAGATTGTTGGCTTAGAAGTTAATTTAAGAACACCAGGAGGTTATACTCCTGATATGATGAATTATGCCAATAATATTGATGTTTACCAAATCTATGCAGATATGGTCACAAAAGGGTATAGTGACTATGATCATCAGCGTCCATATCATTGTGTGTATTGTGGAAGAAGAGATGGTATCTCATATTCTCATACACATGAAGACATTGTATCACGTTATCATTTTGATTTGGTTATGTGTGAAAGAATGCCAGATATTTTAAGTGGAGCTATGGGTAATTTTACATATACTGCTCGATTTGAGAATATGGAGCAAGTCAATGAATTCGTTGATTTTGTTTTAGGTTAGGGGTGAGAATATGAAGACAGAATGGTTTAAGGAATATAGCGAATGTTTATTACGTGATATGGAATTTAAGGTTTATGGTCATTCAGGAACACCAATTCTGGTTTTTCCAGCACAAAATGGAAGATTCTTTGACTTTGAAAATTTTGGTATGGTGCATACAGTAGAGCACCTGATTGATGCAGGACGAATTCAACTATTTTGTTGTGATAGTATTGATCAAGAATCTTGGTCAGCTGAAGGGATGGATAATGGACATAGAACATATATGATGGAACAGTGGTTCTATTATATCGTTAATGAATTGGTTCCAAGAATTTTAGAAATTAATTCTTATGGTCGTGATGGTCAGTATGCAGATGGCATTTATACAACAGGTTGTTCAATGGGGGCAACTCATGCAGTGAATTTCATGTTCAGAAGACCGGATATTTTTAAAGGTACCATTGCTTTGAGTGGATATTATGATAGTGATTTGTTTTTTGGAGATTATCATGATGATATTCTTTATCGTAATTCACCAATTCAATATCTTCATGGTATGAGTTATGACCATCCTTATGTTGAGATGTATCGTCATTGTCGTATTGTTTTATGTTGTGGGCAAGGAGCATGGGAAGATGATATGATTAGAAGTACATCACGTATGAAAGAACTTTTAGAATATAAAGATATCCCAGCATGGATTGATTTTTGGGGTCATGATGTGAATCATGATTGGGATTGGTGGCAAGTTCAATTCCCATATTTTGTAGAAAGGGTTATATAATAATGAATGTTATCTTTATATCACCACATTTTCCAGATTATTTTTACAATTTCTGTGACCGATTAAAAGTCAGAGGAGTTCGTGTTTTGGGAATCGGTGATGCGAATTATGAAAACTTGCCATATCATACAAAACTTGCCTTAACAGAATATTATCGTGTAGATGACTTAGAAAATTATGACAGTGTATACAGAGCCTGTGCTTATTTTACATGGCATTATGGAAAAATTGATTGGATAGAATCTCAAAATGAATATTGGTTAGAATTGGAAGCAACATTAAGAAATGAATTTAATGTCACAACAGGAACCAAAATACAAAATCTATCACCAATGAAATACAAATCAAAAATGAAAGAAGTCTATCAAAAGATTGGGATACCAACTGCCAGATATCGAAAAGTTGATGATTACCTTGCGACAAAAGCATTTGCGAACAAGGTAGGATATCCAGTTATTGTTAAACCTGATAATGGTGTGGGTGCTAGTTCAACATATAAATTGAAAAATGATGATGAATTAGATTATTTCTTTGCGACAAAGCCATCTTATATTCAATTTATTATTGAGGAACTTGTTCCTGGTCATGTTGAAACATTTGATGGAATTACTGATAAAGATAAAAATATTTTGATTTGTTCATCACATGTCATGTTGAATTCTATAATGGATAATGTGAATGAATTAAGTGATACTGCTTTTTACTCACAACCAGTTGAAGGATTGGATTTATATGAAATCGGAAAAAAGGTTGTAGAAGCTTTTGATACAAGAAGTCGTTTTTATCATTTTGAATTCTTTAGATTAGATGAAGATAAAGAAGGATTAGGAAAAAAAGGAGATATTGTTGGATTAGAAGTCAATATGAGAGCACCTGGTGCTTATATGCCTGATATGATTGATTTTGCATATAATGTCGATGTTTATACAATATGGGCTGATATGATTAAATATAATCAGTGTTTCTATGATATTCATCGTGAATATTGGGTAGCATATACAGGTCGTAGAGAAGGAATATGGTATATGCATAATTATGACCAGATTAGAGAAACTTATGGACAAAATATAGCATTAGAAACAGATGTTCCAGAATCATTAAGTGGAGCAATGGGTAATCATGTCTTTATTGTGAAATCTAAATCAAAAGAAGAACTCTTTGAAATGATTCGTTATATTTTAAAAAGAGAAGATGGAACAGATTGGTTTTAATAAAAGAAAGATTTGAATTGAAGGGAAACTTTCGATTTAAATCTTTTTTATAAAAAACAAAAAAATTACAAATGAAAGGCTTTTATATCAGACATTTTATGTTATAATGGCAAAGGAAAGAAAGAAGGTGTTATTATGTCTCCGGAGCCGGATGAAGATACGAAATTAACAATAAAACAAAGCATAACAGGAGACATAATTGATATTCTCCTGTTATAGAAGAGGAGGATAAAAATGATCGAATTTTACAAAACTTTTGGAACAGAAACAAAAAAAGTCGAAACATTAGAAACAGGATGCTGGATTAATGTTGTTTCACCTACAGAAGAAGAAAAACAATTTTTAATTAATGATTTGGGAATTGTTCCTGAATTTGTGCAAGCGTCATTAGATGAAGAAGAAAGTTCACATATTGATTTTGATGATGATTACAATCAGACATTAGTCATTGTCGATTATCCAAGTGCAGAAGAAACTGAAGGAAAATACGATAAAATGACTTTACAATATACAACATTACCATTAGGTATTGTTTTAATGAAAGGATATATTATTACAATTTCATTATATGAGAATTTAAATATTGAAGATATGGCAACAGGTAAAGTCAAGGGTATTCATACAGAAATGAAGACGAGATTTTTATTAAAGCTTCTTTTAAGAATTTCTCAAAGATATTTGATTTATTTACGTCAAATTGATCGATTATCATCTTTGACTGAACAAAAACTTCATAAATCAATGCAAAATAAAGAACTTATTCAAATGCTTGGATTAGAAAAATCATTAGTTTATTTTTCAACATCATTAAAAACTGATGAAATTACTTTGAATAAGATCATGCGTGGAAAATCTATTAAACTTTATGAGGATGATCAGGATTTATTAGAAGATGTTTTAGTAGAAATTAATCAGGCCATTGAAATGTGTAGTATTTATTCAAATATCTTATCTGGAACAATGGATGCTTATGCTTCTGTTATTTCAAATAACTTAAATATTGTTATGAAGGTTTTAACAGTTATCACTATTGTGATGTCAATACCAAATATTATCTTTAGTTTTTATGGAATGAATGTTTCAGGTTTACCAGGACCAGTATGGTGGGTCCCAACTTTGATTGCCGTTATTGCATGTGTTATTGCTTCGTTTATATTTATGAAAAAAGATATGTTTCATTAAGTACATGGAACATATCTTTCTTTTTTTGAAAATTTGAACATTCAATATAAGAAACATGTATAATAAATGAAAAGAGGAGGAGGACAATAATATGGTAAGACAATTTCCAGAAGGTTTTTTATGGGGTGGCGCAACAGCTGCCAATCAGTATGAAGGGGGCTGGAACGAAGGAGGCAAAGGAATCAGTGTTTCTGATTGTGCGAGACATCATTTAGATATTGATGTTCAAGATTATCATGCACAAAATGCCATTACAACAAAAGATATTGAAGATGCATTAAAATCACAGGATGATTCTTTATATCCAAAAAGACATGGAGCAGATGGATATCATCATTATAGGGAAGATATTAAACTCTTTGCCCAAATGGGATTTAAGGTTTATAGAATGTCTATTGCCTGGTCACGTATTTTTCCAAATGGTGATGATCAAGAACCTAATGAAGAAGGTTTAAAATTTTATGATGATGTTTTTGATGAATGCTTAAAATATGGTATCGAACCATTAGTGACAATGTCACACTATGAACCACCATTAAATATAGTTTTAAATTATAATGGATGGGCATCAAGAGAAGTTGTGGATATGTTTGTCAAATATGTGGAAGTCATCTGTGAAAGATATAAAGATAAAGTCAAATATTGGTTAACATTCAATGAGGTAGATTCAATGATTAGACATCCTTATACAACAGGAGGACTTGTTGAAGACCGTTTCCCAGGGCAGAATTTCCAACAGGTTATTTTCCAAGCTATGCATCATCAATTTGTAGCTTCAGCTCTTGCTACAAAGATTTGTCATGAAAAAATTCCTGGTTCAAAAGTAGGTTGTATGTTAACAAAACTGACATATTACCCTTATACTTGTAAACCAGAAGATGTTTTACAGGCACAACAAGATATGAGAAGTACATATTGTTATAGTGATACACAAGTCTTTGGAGAATATCCTGCCTATTTATTAGCTAAATTTAAAAATGAAGGTATTCATATTGAAATGCAGGATGATGACTTAGACATTATGAAAAAATATCCAGTAGACTTTGTTTCGTTTAGTTACTATTCATCAAGTTGTGTCGCAAAAGATGACAAAGGTTTAAAGAAAACTGCAGCCAATACGAATGTGGCAATAAAAAATCCATATATTCCTTCATCTGATTGGGGATGGCAAATTGATCCTATTGGTTTAAGAGTGTCTTTAGTTGATTTATATGATCGTTATAGAAAACCATTATTTATTGTAGAAAATGGTTTAGGAGCTAAAGATGAACTTGTGAATGGAACAGTTGATGATCAATATCGTATTGATTATTTTGATGCACATTTTAGAGAAATGTTGAATGCTATTGAAATAGATGGCGTAGATTTAATGGGATATACATCATGGGGATGTATTGATATTGTCAGTGAATCTACAAAACAAATGAGTAAAAGATATGGATTTATTTATGTGGATTGTGATGATTTAGGAAATGGAACTTATAAAAGATATAAGAAAAAATCTTTTGATTGGTATAAACATGTTATTGAAACAAATGGAGCCTGCTTATTTGAAGGAGAATAAAAATGTTAGAATATAAATTTGATACACAGTTATTAATTGAAGGAAAAAACTTAAATGAAGACGAAATTAATGATTATATTACAGAACATTTTCAGGGAGATTGTTTATTAGCTGTTGGTGATGATGAACTCATTAAAATTCATTTTCATACCAATGAACCATGGCTTGTTTTACAATATGCTGCAACACTTGGAGAAATCTATGATATTGTTGTTGAAAATATGGAAAGACAGGCACAAGGACTAAAAGGATAGATAGTGGATATCAAAGTTATTGTTTTACAGATGATACAATTATTTCTGGTGATTGCTTTAGGGTATCTTTTATTAAAGATCAAGATACTGGATGTAGACTTTAATAAACGTTTAACAACACTTTTGTTGTCGGTCACAACACCAGCATTGATTGTATCTTCTGTTTTATCTACAAATATTGAAAAACAAATATCTGAAATTGTTTTTTTGTTTATTGTAGGAATTGTCATCTTTCTTGTTTTACCTATTTTAGGCTTTTTGATTGTCAAAGTTATGAGAGTTCCTCTTCAACAACAAGGTTTATATATTTTCATGACAATGTTTTCTAATATCGGTTTTATGGGCTTTCCTGTTATGAAATCTATTTTTGGAAATCAAGCCGTATTTTTAACTGCTATTTTTAATATGATTTTTAATTTGCTTGTGTTTACAGTAGGTATTCTTTTTATGAATTATCATTCTGTACAAAAAATAAAAATCAATTTGAAACAGCTTCTTTCACCAGGCGTGATTGCTTCACTTGTGGCTTTGTTTATTTATTTTACAGGTTTACAGGTCCCCAATGTTTTGTCTTCAACGATAACCATGATTGGTGATATTACAACACCTATTGCCATGTTGCTTATTGGCTCAACACTTGCTACGATTCCAGTTAAAGAAGTCTTTACTGAAGTCAGAATATATCCATATACGATTTTAAAACAGATTGTTATTCCAGTTATAGCTTATCCTATTTTAAATGCTTTTATTCGTGATCCTTTAATACTTGGCGTTTCTTTAATTATGCTTGCTATGCCAGTAGGAAATATTGCTGTATTATTTGCAACAGAATATCAAAAAGATGTTGCCTTGGCAGCTAAAGCTGTTTTTATGACAACATTACTTTCTATTGTTACGATTCCAGTGATTGTGGCTTTATTTTTGGCATAAAAAGTTTTATAAATTGATAACATATTTTTATTCTGCGTATTTTATTGACAAGGATAAGTTTTTATGAATATAATAAATGAGGATTATTTAATAATGCCCCAGAAATGAGGCGTTTTTTTATGCAAAAAAATTATGATGTCATTATTGTTGGGGCTGGACCAGCAGGAATTATGACAAGTTATGAATTGTATTTAAAAAATCCAGAATTAAAAGTATTACTTATTGATAAAGGACATGATGTGATGTATAGACATTGTCCTATTAAAGATAAGAAAATTAAAAGTTGTCCACAAATTAAAGAAAATGAACCAGGATGTTTACCTGCTTGTTCAATTACTTCAGGATTTGGGGGAGCCGGTGCTTACTCTGATGGTAAATTCAATATTACCAGTGAATTTGGTGGTTGGCTAACAGATTATTTAGATAATCAGGAAGTTGAAGATGTAATTCATTATGTGGATGAATTGTATTTGAAACATGGTGCAACACGTGAAATTACTGATCCAACGACTGATAAAGTGAAAGAAATTGAAAAACGTGGATATGCTGTTGGATTGAAATTATTACGTGCTAAAGTGCGTCATTTAGGAACTGAAGAAAATTTGAGAATTATGACAGAAATGTCTAATGAACTTAAACAGCATATTGATATGGCATTTAAAACAGCAGTTAAGGATATTCTTGTAGAAGATCATCATGTTAAAGGGATTGTTTTAGAAAATGGTGAAGAAATTTATGCTCCTCATGTTGTGTTAGCTCCTGGAAGAGATGGTTCAACATGGTTAGCCAAAGTGTTTAAACGTCAGGGATTAGAACTTTATAATAATCAGGTTGATATAGGTGTAAGAGTAGAAACAAGTAATATTGTTATGGATGAAATTAATTCTCATCTTTATGAAGGTAAATTTGTATACAATACATCTGTGGGAACTAAAGTCAGAACTTTCTGTTCAAATCCAAGTGGTCATGTTGTTATTGAAAATCATTCAGGGACAATGTTAGCCAATGGACATGCTTATCATGATCCAAAACTTGGAAGTCATAATACCAATTTTGCATTATTAGTTTCACATGTTTTTAGCGAACCATTTAATGAACCTAACGAATTTGCTCATGAGGTTGCTAGACTTGCCAATATGCTATCACATGGAAGCATTATTGTACAACGCTATGGTGATATTAAAAGAGGACGTCGTACAACTGTGAAACGTTTAAAAGAAGGTTATACTGTTCCAACATTACCTGAAGCTGTACCAGGAGATTTAGGGCTTGTGTTACCATATAATACGATGAAATCTATTATTGAAATGATTGAAGCTTTAGATCATGTTACACCAGGAATTGCCAATGAACATACATTGCTTTATGGAGTAGAAGCTAAATTCTATTCAGCAAGACCTAAAGTAAGAGAAGGATTTGAAAGTGAGATTGATGGTCTGTATGTAGGTGGCGATGGTGCTGGACTAACACGTGGATTGGCTCAGGCAGGAGCTAATGGAATCTTAATTGCGAGACATATTTTAAATAAATAAAATGATAACTACAATAAACTCTTTGTATTTATTGTAGTTTTTCTTTTGGGGCTAAAAGTTTACAATTGGTATATTTTCCATTATAATAGAAACAATAATGAGGGGGTAATCATTTATGAACATTGATGGAAAAAAGATTGCAGCAAAGCGAAAAGATGAACTCAAACAAAAGATTGATTTATTAAAAGAAAATGGTCAAAGACTACCAAAATTAACAGTTGTATTAGTAGGTGAAAATCCTGCTAGTCAAACATATGTTCGCAATAAAGATAAAGCATGTGCCTATGTAGGAATGTTATCTGATATTGTGAAACTGGATGAACAGACAACAGAAGAAAAGTTAATGGAAGTGATTCAAAAACTTAATCATGATGATACTGTAGATGGCATCTTGGTACAGTTGCCATTACCACAACATATTCATGAAGACAAAATACTTCATTTAATTGATCCACAAAAAGATGTAGATGGATTTCATCCATCTAATGTAGCTAAACTTGTGTTAGGAGAAAAAGGACTGGTACCTTGTACCCCACAAGGTATGATGGTTTTATTAGATGAAATTCATTATGACTTAACTGGAAAAGAAGTTGTTGTTGTAGGAAGAAGTAATATTGTTGGAAAACCAGTGGCTTTACTTTGTTTGCATAAACATGCCACTGTGACAATTGCACATTCCCGTACAATGAATTTAGCAGCATTATGTCAAAGAGCTGATGTCTTAATAGCGGCAATTGGGCAACCTAAGTTTTTTAATAAAGATTATATTAAAAAAGGTGCTGTGGTGTTGGATGTAGGTATTAATCGTGATGAAAATCATAAATTATGTGGTGATGTTGATTATGAAGATGTCAAAGATCTTGTA
Source organism: Massilimicrobiota sp. SW1139 (assembly GCF_012027715.1). NCBI lineage: Bacteria > Bacillati > Bacillota > Erysipelotrichia > Erysipelotrichales > Erysipelotrichaceae > Massiliimicrobium > Massilimicrobiota sp. SW1139. Next base: position 9,553 of record NZ_SJOR01000019.1, read on the forward strand.
TCTTATATTACACCAGTGCCTGGAGGTGTAGGACCAATGACAATTGCGATGTTATTGGAAAATACTTATAAAGCTTATCAACAAAGAGAGGAGCACAAAAATGGAATATAATTTAAACGATATTGTTGAAATGAAAAAACAACATCCTTGTAAAAAGTCTAATCAATGGCAAATTATACGTATGGGTGCAGATATCAAAATTAAATGTTTAGGGTGTGGAGCCATTGTTATGTTTTCTCGTCGTGATTTTGAAAAACGTTTAAAAAAGGTTATACCAGCTCATGAAAATACGTCTGATTGAAGAAAAAGATAATAAAGAAGTCGAAAAACTGATTAGAGATTGTCTGATAGAATTTGGTGGTAATAAACCAGGGTGTGCCTGGGAAGATAAAGATTTAGGACAATTTTATCAAGTTTATCAACCTGCTCATAAACAATATCTTGTGGTTGTTGAAAATGATCATGTTGTTGGTGGTTGTGGTATAGGACCAGTGGAAGGCAAAGAAGGTATATGTGAATTGCAGAAAATGTATTGTTATAAGGCGATACGTGGTACAGGCATAGCACAAGAATTATTAAACCTGTCCTTAGATTTTGCAAAGACATACTATCAGCAATGTTATCTGGAAACATTTTCCAATATGATAGCAGCCAATCGTTTCTACTTAAAAAATGGATTTATTCCGTTGAAGCAGCCCCTTATTCAAGGACCACATTATGCTTGTGATAGATGGTATATAAAAGATTTATAGGAGTGATTGAGAATGTTATTTGAACATCAATATCAATTTTCTAAACGTATGCAAATGCATGATATTACTGAAATCGTCAAACAGGATATTAATTACTGCCACATAGATGAAGGAATTGTTGTGGTATACACACCACATACAACGGCTGGAATCACTGTCAATGAAAATGCGGATCCTGATGTTGTCAGAGATATGATCAATGCTTTTGAACGTGCTTTTCCTACAGAACATTTGGATTATCATCATTTTGAGGGGAATTCACATGCCCATATTAAGTCAACTCTTTTTGGCCCAAGTCAGACTTTTATCATTCATCGTGGTCAACTTTTATTAGGAATATGGCAAGGCATTTATCTATGTGAATTTGATGGACCTAGGCAAAGAACTTTTTATGTTAAAATAATGGAGGGCTAAGATGAAAGACTTTTATGAAACTTCAAGACTGATTCTTAGACATTTTCGTATGGGAGATGAACAGGCTTTATATGAATTATTAAGTGATCCTGATGTTAATCGTTTTTTACCTATGTTTCCATTACAGAGTGTCGAGGAAGCAAAAGATTATTTGCAGACGCATTATTTAGATAAATATAAAAATCAAGATGGTTATTATTATGCAATCTGTTTAAAGGAAAATGATAGACCTATTGGATATATTCAAATCAGTGGTGATGAGAGTCATGATTTTGGCTATGCTTTAAGAAAAGAGTTTTGGCATCAGGGAATAGTGAGTGAAGCAGCTTTAAAAATGGTTGAAGAATTAAAAACACCTGATTTGCCATACATTACTGCAACGCATGATGTTTGTAATCCTCATAGTGGAAATGTCATGAAAAAGATTGGTATGAAATATTGCTATTCTTATAAGGAACAATGGATGCCTAAAAATATTTTAGTTACTTTTAGAATGTATCAGTATAATTTTAAAAAGGATGAGGATTTTATTTATTTAAAATATTGGAATAAATATCCTCATCATATTGAAAAAGACATTTAATGTCTTTTTTTTTGTTTCTTGACAAAAAAGGACGATATGTCTAAACTAAAAAACGTTAGGGGAGGGAAAATTGTGGATAAAGATAGAATGGGGTCACAAAAAGTTTTAAGTTTATTGATTGAACTATCTATACCAGCTATGATTGGGATGATTGTTAATGCTATTTATAATATTGTAGATAGAATGTTTATTGGTAATGCTCCAGATTTAGGATCATTAGGTTTAGCAGGAATTACTGTGTCTTATCCAGTGACTTTAATTTTGATGGCATTAAGCTTAATGGCAGGGGTTGGAGGAGCAACACGTTTTTCTATTGCTTTAGGTGCCAAGGAAGATGAAGATGCTCAATATTATCAGGGCAATGCTTTAATGATTACAGTTATCTTTGGTATTGTTTTTATGGTTTTAGGTAATATTTTCATGGATCCTATATTAACTATACTTGGAGCTAGTGAAAAGGTTTTACCTTATGCCAGTGATTATTTGAGTATTATTTTATATGGTGGTGTTTTTCAATGTGTAGCCATGTGTGGAAACAATTTCTCACGTGCCCAAGGAAATGCTAAAAACGCTATGGTTTCACAGCTGTTAGGAGCAGGTTTTAATATTGTTTTTGACTATATTTTAATTGTTCAATTTCATATGGGAATGGAAGGTGCTGCACTTGCGACAATTGGTGGACAATGTTTAAGTATGATATGGCAATTGTCTTTCTTATTTGGAAAAAGAGGAATCATTCCATGTCGTTTATCACATATGAAATTAAAAAAACATTATGCATATATGATCATGAAAACAGGTTTACCAGCCTTTTTAATGCAATTATCAACAAGTGTTTTAAATATTGTTATTAATGGAACATTAGGTTTGTATGGTGGGGATTTAGCTATTTCAACAGTAGGAATTATTACAAGTGTTCAAACACTTATGTTGATGCCATTAACAGGTATGACACAAGGACAGCAGCCTATTATTAGTTATAATTATGGTGCTAAGAATTATCATCGTGTTAAAGAAACATTAAAGTATACGATTATAGGTTCTAGTATTCTTTCTTGTTTAGGATTTTTAGTGATTCAATTATTCCCATCAATGATTATTTCTATATTTAATCAAGAGCCAGCAATTATTGAATTAGGAAATAGTGCTTTACGTATTTGGTTTATTTGTTTACCATTAGTTGGATGTCAAACAATGTGTGCCAATTTCTTTCAGGCAATTGGAATGGTTAAACAATCCAGCTTTCTTAATTTATTAAGACAATGCTTATTATTGATACCATTGATCTTAATTCTTTCTTGGATTTTTGGATTATATGGTGTCTTTATTGCTGTACCAATTGCAGATTCCATAGCATTTATCATTACAATGTATCTTATTCAAAGACGTTTAAAGACTTTTGTTGTTGCATAAAGAGAAAGTATGATTTTTATGATCATACTTTTTTGATTATATTCAATATAATAAAAAGTATTGATTATCATAGCTATCATCTATGACAATCAATACTTAGGGATGATTTATTGTTTTTTTACGTAAGCAATTAAACGGGCTCCAGGACCAGCATGTGTACCAATAACCGGTCCAACAATACCATGTAATGTTTCACCAAAATGTAAAGTTTTCCTTAATGTATTTTCAAACTTATCTAAACCATCAGATGAGCCAGTATATCCGATACAGATAGGTTCATCTAAATCCATTTCACCATCTTGTTGAATTAAGTCAATAATTTTAGCAGTAGCTTTTTGAGTTCCTCTAGCTTTCGCAAATACTTCTAATTTACCTTTATCAAAACCAATAATAGGTTTGAATTTTAAAAGCGTTCCTGCTGTTGCGGCTGTTCTTGATAAACGTCCACCTTTATATAAATATTCTAATGTATCTACAAAAGCAAATAAGCGAATACGATGTTTATATGCTTCTAAAAATGTATAGAGATCTTGAGCATTCATACCTTCATTTCTTAATGCAACTGCTTTTAATATAAGCAATCTTTGCATTTGTGTTGTTCCTAAGCTATCAATCACATAAATATCATCATAATCAACTAAATCTTTTGCAAGATTAGCACTTTGATATGTTCCACTAATAACACTAGACAAAGTTATAACAATAACACTATCATTGTTGTTTTTTGCTGTTTCATACAAATCAACAAAGTCTTGTGGTGATGGTTGTGATGTAGATGGTAATGTTTGACTATTAACTAATAAATCATAAAATTCTTCTGGTTGTAAATCAATACGGTCTTTATATTCTTTTCCATCAATAATGACTTTTAAAGGCACAACTTCAATATTGAGTTCCTTTGCATATTTTAAATCAATATCAGATGTAGAATCAGTAATTATTTTTATCATTTTTCTTTTCCTCCGTCATAAATATTCTAATTGTACGAAGCATTTTCTCTAAAGATTTCACTTCTTCTTTACTAAACAGTTTTTCAATTTCTTTAAGGGCTTTTTTAATATAATGATCATTTTCACGATAAAACTCCAAGAATTTACTTGTAACTTTTAAATGATAAGATCGTTTATCTTCTTGACTGACTGTTTTATTTAAATATCCTTTTTCTACCAATTGATTGACTTTATATGTAGCATTAGGCTGTGAAATCCCCATATATTTAGCATATTCTAAAATAGTGGGTTCACCTAACATATAAATAATATCTAAGCTAAATGCTTCTTGCATTGTGAGTTCTTTAGAAGTTGCACACATAGATGAATAAAAATTCATTTTGAATATATTATAAACAGCCTGAAATTCCTGACTTAGCATATAACCTCCTCATAAATACTTAAAATATTTTAAGTATAGTATAAATTATTTTTAATGAAAGTCAATTATAAAACACAGAATTGCAATGATAATTGCTGCAAAAATATCACTTATATGATGGACCCCACTTAAAATACGTGTTAAACTGACAATCAATGCAATGATACATGCAAAAACGCCAATATAAAAATGAGCATAAAAACATACAAAAGCAATAATACAGGCACTAACAGTATGACGACTTGGAAAAGATTCGCCATGTTTATGACCTCTTAAGGGTTGAATATCCATATGATCATAGGGACGGGGACGATTCACTATTTTTCTAAAAACCGTCACAATCACAAAAGCTATACATGGTCTTAGAATGGCATCTATCAAATAAGGACTGTGAATATACCATAAATAGATCAAGACACATGGATATAAGATAAACGTTACATAAGGACAATATTGTGTTAAAAAAATAATGATTTTTTCTAAACGAGGACGTTGTCTTATATACGCTAACATGGACTGATAAAAACATTCCAAAGCTCTCACCCTTTCTTTACCATTATATCGAAAATATGTGATGAAAACAAATAAAATAAAAATTTTAAAAGATAAGTGCAATGATATTTGTAGATTATACAAAATACACTGACGAATAAATAGAAAATAGTGTAGAGTCGTGTCATTGAAGGGATTATTTGAAATTGATATAATGTAAATAGAGTATGATTGATGGAGATAGGACATAATGAAAATCACAGGAACGAAAAGTTATATACAAATTGAAGATGATAATGGCAATATAGCAAGATTTGATGGTGAAGTTTGTTTCAATGATTTTTATGCATGGGCTGATTCAATCTGTTGGATTAAACATCAAGGAGAAATAACGGATCAGGATAGAATTCATTTGATTTATCAGGCAACACAATATGGGAAGGATCATGATATCAAGATATTGTTCTTTGATAATGATAATAAAGTCATGTTTGAAGCAGAGCTTGGATTGAAAACGGAAGTTTATTGGGCTAAAAACGATCTTATCTTTATAGCTGTTATTTTGTTGTCAATGATTTTTCCAATCGTGTTTATTGCTGTGTTAGATGTTGTGAGTTCAATGTTTTTATTTGCTTTGAGTGTGGGTGCCATCATTTTTGTAAGTCCCTTTATCTTGTGGGGAATTTCTATATGTAGATTCCAGATGATTGCTAAGGGAGATGATATAAAGATGAGACCAGTCATAGGGACAAGCTATACATTTCCTGTAACAGAAATAACAAGAGTTGAAAGAAAGGTAAAAAATGTATATGGATGGCAAGAATGTGTTAAGATTGTGATTTATATAAAAAATAAAAAAATAACACTTCGTCGAAGTATGATAGGGTTTGATGACATGGATGCCTATCTTTTGCGACATGTTGATCATATTATATAAAAATATATCTTTGATATGATTTGATAAAGTATGATAAGAGGCTGTTTATAGTTTAAAAATGTTTTTAGCACTCTGGTATTGACAGTGCTAAATGATAGGTATATAATAATATCAGAAATAAGGAAAGAGAATAAAAAAGGCATTCCTTACTTCTCATATCAAACATTGTTCATTCTCTAACAATGCTTAGAATTATTCATAAGAGGTGATATATATGTTAATGCCTAGTATTTTTGGAGAAAGTTTATTTGATGACTGGTTTGATGATTTTGACAAGGAATTCTTTGGAAAGAAAAATCCATTGTATGGAAAACATTCAAGAAATGTGATGAAGACAGATGTCAGAGAAATGGAAGGAACATATGAATTGGATGTGGATCTTCCAGGCTTCAAGAAAGAAGATGTGGAATTGACATTTGACAATGGCTATTTGACAATCTCAGCTAAAAAGAGCTTAAATAAAGATGAGAAGAATAAAGAAGGACAATATATCCGACAGGAAAGATATGCAGGAAGCATGAGTCGAAGCTTCTATGTGGGAGAAAGTGTACCACAAAGTGATATCAAGGCTAAATTTGAAGATGGAGTCTTGAGAATATCAATACCAAAACAGGATATGAAAGTCATCGAAAACAACAATACAATTACGATTGAATAAGCAGGGTTAAAACAACCCTGCTTTACATATTCTTAAACAAAATTTTATATAAAATGATAGTAAGCTCATGAAAAAGAGCATATATTAAGGACAGTTATCAGGTTTTCTCTCCACAATAACATTCTTTATACTGATAACCAAGTGGGTTAACCACTTTTTTTTATTGTACAACTACCGCTGTGCCAGATACAGTCACCATTAACATACCATTATCAGCACCTAAAACTTCATAATCAACATCAATTCCTACAACGGCATTTGCACCTTTTTGATAAGCACGTTCTTCTAACTCTCTTAATGCATTTTCTCTAGCTTCTAACAATTCATTTTCATATGTGGCAGATCTTCCACCAAAAAAATTAGATAATCCTGCAGTAAAGTCTTTTATAAAGTTAATACCAGAAATAACCTCACCAAAAACAATACCTTTGTATTCGATAATTTCTTTTCCTTCAACAGAAGGTGTTGTTGTTAAAATCATATAATCGCCTCCTTACTTTTAAAATATCATATTTGTTTGGAAAAGATGTGTATTTTACAGTTAATAAGATTGCCTTTTTGATTATTTTTCGCTAAAATGGAATGGAGTTAAGGAGTGATGAAAAAATGGCATTAACAGCCGGTATTGTAGGACTTCCTAATGTAGGTAAGTCAACATTATTTAATGCAATTACAAATGCACAGGTCGAAGCTGCCAACTACCCATTTGCAACAATTGATCCAAATGTGGGAGTGGTAGAAGTCCCTGACTTTCGATTAGATGAATTAACAAAGATTTTTAATCCTAAAAAAACAATTCCAACGACTTTTGAATTTACTGATATAGCAGGTCTTGTTAAAGGGGCAAGTCGTGGAGAAGGACTAGGAAATAAGTTTTTAGCAAACATTCGTGAAACAGATGCGATTTGTGAAGTTGTTCGTTGTTTTAGAGATAAAGACATTACACATGTTGATGGAGATGTTGATCCTGTAAGAGATGTTGAAACAATCAATTTAGAATTGATTTTTGCAGATTTAGAAACAGTTGAAAAACGTATTGGAAAAATTGAAAAGAAAGCAAAATCAGGTGATAAAGAAGCCAAAGCTGAAATGGATGTTTTAGCACCATTAAAAGAAACTTTAGAAGCAGGAAAACCAGCAAGAGTGATGACTTTTTCAAAAGAAGATATGGATATTGTCAAACAATACACATTATTAACAATGAAACCATTAATTTATGTGGCTAATCTTGGTGAAGAAGACTTAGAAAATCCTGAAAGTAATCCATATTATGTTGCATTAAAGGATTATGCAACCAAAGAAAATTGTGATGTTGTTCCTATCTGTGCCAAAATTGAAAGTGAACTAGTTGGACTTGATAAAGAAGAAAAACAGATGTTTTTAGATGATTTAGGGATTGATGAAAGTGGTTTAGATAAATTAATTAAAGAAGCTTATGCTTTATTAGGTTTAAATACTTTCTTTACTGTTGGAGCTGATGAAGTTAGAGCATGGACATTTAAAAAAGGAATGTTAGCTCCAGAAATGGCAGGAATTATTCATACTGATTTCCAAAAAGGATTTATCAAAGCAGAAACATATAGCTATGATGATTTAATGGAATATGGCAGTGAACATGCTTTAAGAGAAGCTGGAAAAATTCGTCAGGAAGGAAAACAATATGTAGGACATGATGGAGATATTATGTTCTTCAAATTTAATGTATAATGAACAAAATAATCAGAAGAATATTACTTTTTATATGTATTTGTGTTTTTCTATTTTCAGCTTTTCAATTAGGAAAAATCTTTTATAATTATTATACAATTGAAAAAGAAAGTGCAGAATTAGTGACTCAATATGTAGAAGAACCAGAAGAAGAAAAAGAAGATCCATTAAAACGTGTTGTTAATTTTGAAGAACTACAAAATATTAATTCTGATGTGATTGGATGGTTATATATTCCTGATACAAAAATTGATGAACCTATATTAAAAGGTGAAAACAATGATACTTATTTATATACAGATTTATATATGAAATCTAATACAGCAGGAAATGTATTTATTGATGAAATTAATTCCAGAGATTTTAGTGATGATAGTACCATCATATATGGTCATAATATGAAAAATGGTTCACGTTTTCATGATTTGAGATACTTTGTTGAAAAAGATTATTTTAATGAACATCAAGATATTTATATCTATTTGCCTGATGGAAGTGTTTATGTTTACCAGGCTGTAGCTTCTACAGTTATTGCCGCAACAAGTGATCTGTATCAAAAAGGTATAGATTATGATTCTTATATGAATCAGGTTAAAAGTGAAGCTTCTGTTTATCAAAACGTAAGTGATGAGCAAGTAAACATGATTATGTTAAGCACTTGTTATTCAGGAACTGAAAATAGATATGTTGTTTATGGACAGTTAAGAGAAAAAGTAAAAAGTGAATAGTCATGAAGAATTATAATCAAGACAAATGGTTATAATTCTTTTTTTATAAAAGACATCTATAAAAAGAGTTGTTTTCATCACATGACAGTCATAGAAAAGGGATACATTATTTTTGGAAAATAATGCAAAATAATAAATTGATTAAATATAAAGAAAACGTTAATAATTTCAAATAGAGTTCATATGATAGAAAGGAAAAGAGGTGTAGTATGCTTACACAATTTCATGAACAGGCACAAAAAGCAATTGTCATAGCTGAAAGTATTGCGTTTGATTTAGGACATAGTCATGTAGGAAGTGAACATCTTTTATTATCATTATTAAAGATGAAAGATATACCTATGACAAAGATGTTAAAATCTTATCATGTTGATGATGAAGTCATATATAAGGATATTGTAAGGTTGTTTGGTGAAAAGGATATTCAACCTTTTTATATGGAATATAGTGATATTGTCAAAAAGATATTAGAAGAAGCTATCAATATCACACGTGAAAGAAAAGAGTCAAAAGTCAGTTTAAATATATTGTGCTTAGCTTTACTTTCACAAAAAGAAAGTGTTGCTGTTGAATTGTTAAATAAATATCATGTTTCTTTTGATCAGATTAAAGAAGAACTGAGTCAAACCAGATCATTACTCTATGAATTAGATAAAATTCATGAACTTGTAAATTTTAATGAATTAGTCAAAAAAGAAAATAGATTAATGATAGGGAGAAATCAGGAATTAGAACAACTTTTTTTAACATTATGTAAAAAAGAAAAAAATAATGTTTTATTGATTGGAAAAGCTGGTGTGGGTAAAACGGCTCTTGTTGAAAAATTAGCTTATAAAATCAATCACAAGGAAGTTCCAAAGCTTTTACAAAACAAAGTTATTTATGAACTCAGTTTGTCGAGTATTGTTGCAGGGACAAAATATAGAGGAGAATTTGAAGAAAAGTTTAAGAAGATTATTGATAAAGTGATTCAAGCAAAAGATGCCATTTTATTTATTGATGAAATTCATAATTTAATTGGTGCAGGAGGAGCAGAGGGAGCTATTGATGCTTCTAATATTTTAAAGCCTTTTCTAGCTAGAAAAGATTTAACTCTGATTGGGGCAACAACTATCGAAGAATATTATAAATACTTTGAAAAAGATCAAGCTATGAACAGACGTTTTTCCATACTCAAAATAAACGAGAATACAAAAGAAGAAACAAAAGATATTCTTTTAGGTTTAAAACAACAGTATGAAAATTATCATCATATTGATATACCTGATGAACGTATTGATGAAATCATTAGTCTTTGTGATCAATATTTATTATCACGTGTTTTTCCTGATAAAGCTTTAGATGTTTTAGATTTATCATGTGTCAAAGCAACTTTCCAACAAGATCAGACTTTACAGTCACAACATATTGAAAAGGTTATTGAAGAAATTTCAGGAGCAAGTCTTCAAAATCATTCTTATCAAGATATTGAAACTTCATTAAATCATCATATTATTGGACAACAGAGGGCTATACATCAACTTATTGAATCTTTAGAGTCCTTAGCACAGTTTCCCCATCCTCATAGACCTAAAGGTGTTTATCTGCTGACAGGGAGCAGTGGCATTGGAAAAACAGAAACAGCTAAATTTTTAGCAGAAACCATGCATAAACATTTTATTAAATTAGATATGTCTGAATATAGTGATACAACGAGTGTCAATAAGATTATTGGTTCATCGCCAGGATATGTTGGTTATGACCAGCAATCGACTTTATTTCATGATATGATTTTATATCCTGATAGTATTTTATTATTAGATGAAATAGAAAAAGCCAATCCACAAGTTATGCATTTATTTTTACAAGTCTTTGATGAAGGTGTATTAAAAGATAATCATCATCATATCATTTCATTTAAAGATACCATTATTATCATGACTTCTAATGTCACAAAACAAAATCAATCTATTGTTGGTTTTAAAAAGAAACTTCCTTCATATCAACATTTAGAGTCTTATTTTTCAAAAGAATTCTTAAATCGTATTGATGAAATTATTGAATATCAAACATTACAAAAACAACATCTACAACAAATTTTAAAAAATCAGACACCAATCCCACTTACCGAGAGTATGATGGAAGATATTTTAAAAGATTATGATGTCAATCAAGGAGCAAGAACATTATTAAAACAGATGAAAAAATATCTTGTTTCTAAAAATAGATAATGATAGATACTGAGTGCTATTGATAAAAATAGCACTTTTTTGTAGATTCTTTTATTTTGATGAATGTTTTCATTTAGCATTTGATGTGGTATGGTAATGATATAGAAAAGAAAAGAGGAAGATTATGTTAGATAGAAAAGATAGTCAATCCATGCCAACACAGCAAGATATGAGTCAATATATTCATAATCCATTATGGGACTTGTTTTATCAATATATGATAGATCAATACCATATCACACCAAAATATGAATTTAGTAAATGTAGCTGGGAGTATGGCTGGAATATCAAAATGAAAAAAAGTCAAAAAACGTTATGTACGATTTATCCTAGAGAAAATTATTTTACTGTTATGGTTGTTATTGGAAAGAAAGAGAAAGACAGTTTTGAACAAATACTACCAACATTACACAGTAACATACAAAATATTTATGCAAATACACAAGAAGGAAATGGACAAAAATGGTTAATGATTGATTTAGAAGATGATAATAAATAATATGAAGATATCAAGACAATCATCAATATAAAAGTTTGTGGAAAGTAAGAGGTAAAATAAAAATGTTCATTTATGAAGAAAATACATTAAATATTGAAGATATTAAAAAGATAAGAGAAGGTGTACAATGGAGAATGTTGACTGATCATCAATTACAACAGGCTTTAGATATGACAGTTTATAGTATTGTTGTTAAAGATCATGGACATTCTATTGCAATGGGAAGATTAATAGGTGATGGCATTTATTATCTGATTTGTGATGTGGCAGTTCTCCCAGACTATCAGCATCAGGGAATAGGGACAAAAATTATTCAATGTATGATTCAATATGTCCAATCCCATTTAAAAAAAGGTGAACGCTGTTCTCTTCAATTAATTGCCGCAAAAGGAAAAGAGAGTTTTTATGAAAGTTTAGGTTTTTCATTACTCCCTAATGATTTATCAGGACATGGCATGCAGATGTTTATAAAGAAAAAATAATACATATTTAGAAATGGAAAAGAGACTATCTTTTATATAAAATGAATAGGAGGAGGGATAGTATGAATAGAACAGAAATAATGCAAAAAGCTGATGATGTGATCAAAGATCAGAAATTAAGAGAAATGTTTAAAAAATGTTTTATGTCAACTTTAGAAACAAGTTTAAAAGTTGAAGGAGATAAGACTTATATTATTACGGGTGATATTAATGCTATGTGGTTACGTGATTCAAGTTGTCAGGTGAATCATTATTTAAAATTAATGAAAGATGATCAGGATCTACAAAATAAAATCAAAGGATTAATTCGCTCACAAATAGAATATGTTTTATTGGATCCATATGCTAATGCTTTTTTAAATACGGAAGATGTTCCAAGAGAATATCATGATACAACAATTATGAAACCATATGTCTGGGAAAGAAAGTTTGAACTTGATTCATTATGTTATCCAGTCAAACTCGCTTATCAATATTACAAAGAAACAAATGATACAACTATTTTTGATAAACAGTATCTTTATTTTATTCATACGATTTTAGATGTTTTTGAAACTGAACAGTATCATAGTCAGAAATCTTCTTATACTTTTGAAAGAGATATGGCGAAAGTATGGAATTTAAGAAAAACAGAAACATTACAAAATCATGGACATGGATTTGATACAAGATATACAGGAATGGTATGGAGTGCTTTTCGACCTAGTGATGATGCCTGTGCTTTGAATTACAATATTCCAGGAAATATGTTTTGTAGTGTTATTTTATCTTATTTAGTAGAGATTGTACGTGATCTTTATCAGGATGAACGTCTTGTAGAACGTATTATTGATTTGAAGTTCCAGATTGATTATGGTATTGAATTATTTGGAACATATCTTCATCCAAAATATGGCAAAATTTATGCCTATGAAACAGATGGATATGGAAATCATATTTTAATGGATGATGCCAATGTACCAAGCTTATTATCTTTACCATATTTAGAATATTGTCATGAAGATGACCCGATTTATCAAAATACAAGACGTTTTATTTTAAGTGAAGATAATCCATATTATTATGCAGGAAAAAAAGCCAAAGGCATTGGTTCTCCACATACATGGGAAAACTATATTTGGCCAATTGCATTGACAATGCAAGCTTTAACATCTACCAATCAACAAGAAATTCAAACACTTATTGATATGATTGTGAATAATACAGGTGATACAGGATATTGTCATGAAAGTTTTGATGTCAATGATGATAGTCAATATACAAGACCATGGTTTTGTTGGGCGAATTCATTGTTTGCAGAACTGATTATGAAGGTCTATTTCTAAGAGGTAACAACCTCTTATTTTTTTGTGGAAATCTGTAAAAATATTACAGGTTTTGTAATTCTCATCTGAAAGTGCTTTCTGTATACTGTGTATTGTTGAGGAGGAAAAAATATGAAATTAATTATGTCATTTTTAGAGAAGTATCTTATGCCACTTTCTGATAAGGTCACTTCAAACAAGTTATTAAATGCGATTAAAGACGCATGTATCTTAACGAGTCCATTTACTGTTGTTGGATCTCTTGCAGGTTTAGTGAGTCAACAAGCTAATTATTGGTTTGGTGAATGGGGAATTTCTTTAGATGGAATCTTAGGAAGTATTATTAATGCTTTCGCAAATATTAATACAGTCGCTATGGGTATGACTGGTTTAGTTGTTGTATTGGCTTCATCTTACAATTATTCTAATCAGTTAAGAGCAAATAAAACAGGTGATAAATGTGTTCCATTAGTAGCTTGTATTGTTTCACTTATTGCATATATTGCAACAATTCCAAATGCTATTGATGTTGGTGATTCAACAATTACAGCATTCCAAATTAATTTCTTCAACTATGAAGGTATGTTTACAGGAATGATTATTGGTTTAGCATCATCATTCTTATATTATCATTTGGTGAATTCTAAATATACAATTAAATTACCAGGACAAGTTCCACCAATGGTTTTAAATTCATTTTTATCAATTATTCCATTTTTTGTCATTATGGTTATTTTCTCAGTTATTAAAGAAGTTGTTGTGCTTTGCGGGTATGCTTCATTACAGGCATTAATTACTGAATTTATTATTTCACCATTAAATGGTATTGGTACAGGATTACCAGCAGTTATTTTAGTTATCATTATTATGCAATTATTATGGTTCTTTGGTGTTCATGGATTCTCAATTATGTGGGGATTAATCTCAGTTTTATGGATGCCAATTTTCTATGAACACATTCAAATGTATGTGGAAACAGGATCTTTTGATGGAATTACACAAGTTGCTCCAAATACATTATGTAATGTTTATGCCATGATTGGAGGATCTGGTTCAACATTGGCTCTTGTTGTACTGTTATTAGTATTAGGTAAAAAAGGTTCTGCTGAAAGATCTATTGGTAAAGTTGCAATTATTCCAGGATTATTTGGTATCAATGAACCAGTTACTTTTGGTTTACCAATTGTATTAAACCCAATTATGTTCTTACCATTTGTTTTTGTTCCTGTTATTAATGCAATTATTGGTTATTTTGCGACTTCTTGGGGTTGGGTTAACCATTTAGTTGTCTTAAATTCAGGTGTAGAACCTATCTTTGTCAATGCATGGGTATTAGGTGCATTTACAATCAGTCCAGTTATCTTATGTATTGTATTGTTTATTATTGATTTAATCTTATATTATCCATTTGTCAAATTACAAATTAAACAAAATAGTATTGAAGCCCAGAATGAAGGTGTTGTTCTTGAGTAATATTCATTTTATTCCTCATGTTCATTGGGATAGAGAATGGTTACGTTCAACAGATGCTTCACGTATTAAACTTTGTTATTTCTTTGATCGTTTAATTGACATGTTAGAAAACGATCCACAAATGAAATATTTTACATTCGATGGACAAACTGCTGCTTTAGAAGATTATTTAAGTATTAAACCATTTCAAAAAGAGCGTATTGCAAGATTAGTCAAAGCTCGAAAATTATTTATAGGTCCATGGTATGTGCAACCAGATATGATTATTCCATCAGGAGAAGCATTACTTAGAAATTTAATTATAGGATCTCAATATGCGCAGTCATTTGGACATTGCCTCCAAGTTGGATGGGTTCCAGATGCATTTGGTCAAAATAAAATTACGCCTTATCTATTTAAACAAATTGGTATGAAAGGTGTTTATGCATGGCGTGGATTTGATTATGATTGTTTAGAAGATTCATTGTTTTTATGGGAAGGAAATGGCAATACAGTTTTACCGGCTATTCATTTTGCTTTAGGATATGGACATTATCGTGGTTTCCCAGAAGATTATGAAGATGTTAAAAAGGATATGGAAAATTTTATTCCAAAACTTAAAGAACGTTATCAGGATGGCGAAATATTATTTATGCTAGGAAGCGATTATGCTTTCCCTAGACGCCATTCTTCTCAAATGATCAATCGTTTACAAAAAGATGGATATCAATGTCAGATGACAAACCCTGAAGAATATCTTGAAAATATTTTAAAAGCTGCTAAGCAAAATCATCATGAATTAAAAGTCTATAAAGGTGAAGCAAGAAGTGCAACTTTAGGACGTATTCATGCAGGAATTACGTCTACACGTATAGATATAAAAAATGCGATGCGTTATTATGAAACAATCATGGCAAAAGTTGTAGAACCAATGATCAGTATGACACGTTCACTTGGTGGTCACTGTGATCAGGAATTAATCAATTATTTCTGGAAGATTATCTTTAAAAATCAGTTCCATGATTCTATATATAGTTCTTCGCCAGATAGTATCAATCATACGGTAGAAAATCGTTTATTAAATTTACGACATGGTTTGAATGAACTGATTTGGATGAATTTTAGATTTTTAGCCGAAACAGTGGATTTAAGTGAATTAAATGATCAGGAAGATATTTTGGTATTATTTAATACTTTACCGTATCAAAGACAAGATTTTGCCTTTGTAAGTATGATTGTCAAAGATAAAGATTTTGTATTAAAACGTCATGATGGGACAATTGTTCCTTATCAATTCATGAATGAAATAAAAGAGACATGTCATGATATTGAATACTATAATGGTATGGAAAACTTCCATGACTCAGGAGAAGTATTAGAGGGTACAAAATTTAAAGTTCAATTCAAAATTGACACTTCATTTTTACCACCAATGGGTTATGAAATCTTAAAAGTTTGCTTCAAAGAAAAAACATCTACATCTCTACAAGGAGATGTGAGTGTGATGAATCGAGGAGCACAAAATAAATATTTATCAGTAGTGATTGAAGAAGATGGCACTTTAACAGTCACAAATAAACTGACAGGTGAAACTTATCATCATCTTCATACATTACTTGAAAAAGGTGATGATGGTGATGAATATAATTACTCACCATGTATTGATGATCAAGAAATCAGAATTAATAATGTGAAACCAACTATAGAATTGGTAGAATCATCATCAATTGAAGTCAAATATCGTATCACTTTTGATACAGCTGTGCCATCAAAAGTGGTGGACCATCATCGTAGTCAAGAAACAAAACCATTACGTATTATCACGGATGTTTCTTTAAAGGCTCATAGTCAGACAGTTGATTTTGAAACAACTATTGAAAATCATTCTTGTGATCATATTGTCAGAGTTGCTTTTGATGATATCTATACTTCTAAACAAAATTGTAGTCAAGATCAACTCGGAACTATTATTAGAGATAATGTAATCACAAATCAAAAAGGCATAGAAAATGGGGCAACAGAATATGTTTTACCTATCTATGCGATGCAACGCTTTGTGAAATTAAATCATCAAAATGCTATCATGTCATTATTAAGCCAAGGACCTCTTGAATATGAAGTAGAAAATGATCAAAGAATTTGTTTAACACTTTTAAGAAGCGTTGGAAAATTTGGAAAAGCTGATTTACTGATCAGACCAGGAAGATCATCAGGATATCGTATGGATACGCCATCTTCACAATTGTTGGATAAAAAAGTAACGAGTCAATACTCACTTTTCTTTGGTGAAAGTCAACAAATGTCTGATTTGGTTCGTACAGCTGAAATATTAAATACACCAGTTCAAACACGTTATCTTAATGATATCAGCCGTCAAAAAAATAAAGGATTAAAATGGCAATATGAAGATATAAAATTAGATACAAGAGTTGAACTGATGGCTTATAAGAAAGCTGAATGTGGTCAAGCGTCAGTCATCCGTATTCTTAATAATCGTGATGAAGATATTGATAATGTTGTTTTATATGTTCCAGCAGATAAAAAATGTTATCTTGGGGATGCATTAGAAGAAAAACAAGAAGAACTTGAAAATCAAGATGGAAAAATTTATATCAAAAGCATGATGTCAAATACTTTTGTAACTGTTATAATAGAGTAGATTTTCTACTCTATTTTCATATGAAAGGATTGATTGTTTATGAGTCTCATTAAAAATTTTCAAGAATATGGAAATCATTTAACTGAACTAGAAGTGGAATGTTTTCATAAACTTTTGAGTTTTCAGGATTTACAGCCAAATTTAACAATATCTTCATTATCTGAGGCTTTAAATGTATCCACAACAACTATTTTTAGAATGGTGAAAAAATTAAATTATAAAACATTTATGGATTTTCGCTATGATCTTTTATACCATCGTAGAGATGAATATGAATATACATCTAGATGTGATAATGTTTGTGATACTATTGAAAAAGAAATCAAAGATACAATGTCTATGTTAAGACATTTAGATATTGGAAAAGCTATTGAAAGTATAGTACAGGCTAAAAATGTTCTTGTTTGTTCCTCTGGGATGAATAAATATGTTGCGAAGATATTGGCAGTAAAACTGAGTTTATTTGGAATCAGAACAATATATCCAGATGATAATTGGTTTTTATATTTAGAAGCGAATCATTTAACTGCTGAAGATTTTGTCATTGTGATTTCACGTGGTGGGGAAACAAAAGATATTATTGACGTTATGAAAACTGCTAAAATGAATGGATGTCAAATATTATTGATTTCAGAAAAAATAAATTCAACGATGTCAAAACTATCTGATTATACTGTGAATGTATCAGTATCAAAAGATGAAGGATATGATATTGATTCACGTTTACATATGCATTTGGCTATTGAATATTTACTTAGAGAATTAGTGAATCAACATTTATATAGTAAAAAATATTTATAAATAAAAAATGAGGAAAGAAAATGGTAGAAAATATAATTAAACAAATGACTTTAAAGGAAAAGGTTGGTCAATTAAACCAGCATTTATATGGTTGGCAATGTTATCAGAAGGTAGGAGACCATTATGAATTAACAGATTTATTTAAAAAGCACGTTAAAGAATATGGAGGCGTTGGTGCGATTTATGGAATTATGAGAGCTGATGCCTGGTCACAGATTGATGAACATAATGGGATTACACGCCAAGAAAGTTATCAGGTTATTCAAATGATTCAGGATTATATCAAGAAACATTCGCGTTTTCAAATACCCGCCTTGATTACAGAAGAATGTGTTCATGGTCATATGGCATTACAAAGTCCTGTCTATCCTACGCAACTAGCGATGGGGATGACCTGGAATCCTTTGTTGATGGAAAAAATTGCACAGAATGTCAGTCAGGAATTAGCCGCCAAAGGTGGAAATCTTGCTTTGTTTACTGGTTTTGATGTATTAAGAGATCCACGTTGGGGAAGAAGTGAAGAATGTTTTAGTGAAGATGCGTATTTGACTTCACAAATGATTCAAAGTGCTGTGCAGGGATTTGAAAAAGATCAAAACGGGGTCAGCGTTGTTGTGAAGCATTTATGTGCTCAAGGAGCCTGTGAAGGTGGACATAATTCGGATGCGGCTAAAATTGGTCCAAGAGAATTAAGAGATATTCATTTGCCACCAGTCAAGGCAGCAGTCAAAGCAGGTGCAAGAGCTGTTATGGCAGCTTACAATGAAATAGATGGAATTCCCTGTCATATTCATAAAAATCTTCTTCATCATATTTTAAGAAAAGAGTATGGTTTTGATGGCATTGTCATGGCTGATGGATGTGCTTTAGACAGACTGTTATTATTAAATGACAATCCTTTACAAATGGGAAGTCTGGCTTTAAAAGCAGGTGTTGACTTGAGTTTATGGGATCAGGTTTATACCAGACTTGATGAAGCTGTTAAACAAGGCTATATCACTGAAGAAGAATTAGATATAGCGGTTGAAAGAATTTTAAGACTCAAAGAAAAGTTAGGTCTTTTTGAACCTTCACAAAATATACCATTGCCTCAATGTGATGAATTATTGTTGCAAAGTGCAAGAGAATGTCAAGTATTATTAAAAAATGATGATCATATTTTACCATTAAAGAAAACACAAAAAATTGCTGTGATTGGACCAAATGCCCATCATTATCTCCATCAATTGGGTGATTATACAGCTTATCAAAATCCCCAAGACATTGTGACTGTTTATCAGGGAATCTGTAAAAAAGCTTCACAAGTCAGCTATGCATTAGGATGTACAACAAGAAAGAAACAATTTGAAAATTTAGATGAAACATTAAAGATTGCAAAAGAGGCAGATGTTGTTGTTTTGGTTTTAGGTGGTAATAGTACGCGTTTATATCAAAATGCTTTTGAAAATAATGGTGCATTAAGAATTCAAGATGAAAATGAAATGAATTGTGGAGAAAATATTGATTTAGCAAGTCTTGAATTAGAAGGATATCAGAATCAATTATTAAAAGAGATTCATCGCGTGAATCCAAATATTGCCACAGTCCTGATTCAAGGAAGAGTTCATGTGATCAATGATGTCATGCGTTATTCTCAAGCTGTTGTGGCTAGTTTTTATCCTGGTTCAAGAGGTGGAGATGGAATCGCTGATGTGCTATTTGGAGATTACAATCCTAGTGGACATTTGAGTGTTTCTATTCCACGTCATGTAGGGGCATTGCCATGTTATTATAATCATAAACATAACGGAGCACAAAAAGATTATATAGATTTACCATCTGGTCCATTGCTTCCATTTGGTTATGGACTGAGTTATACAACATTTGAATATCAAAATATATCTTTACCTCAAAAGATTTCCATTCAGGAATTAAAGGAAAAAGGACTCACTATTACTTTAGATGTCCATAATACAGGTCAAAGAGATGGGCAAGATGTGGTTCAGATTTATATCAAGCATTTACAATCAAGCATTGTTTCTAGAGTGCTGGAATTAAAAGGATTCCATAAAGTATATGTTCCTCATCATGCTGTTCAGACAATCAGTATCACATTGAGTTATGATGATCTGGCAATATGGAATATAGATATGGAACATATTGTAAAAACAGGACGTTTGGCTGTTTGTGTCGGTCAAGATTCACAAAATTATAAGGAATATATTGTCTGTATTGAAGAAAGCTGCTAAGGTAGCTTTTTTTGATAAATCATGGTAAATATGGTATGATAAATGCAGTTTATAGAGAGAAAAGAGGAAGAACAATGTATAGTGTCATTATTTTATGTGCTGGACAGGGGAAAAGAACAGGATTGAATTATAATAAAATGTTATATTCATTTCGTGGTAAGACAGTCTATGAAATGACTTTACAAACTTTTATCAATGATACACGCTGTCAACAGATTATTGTTGTGACAAGACCTGAAGAAAGAAAAGAATTTCAACAATTATTAAGTGATGAACGCATAGAGTTTGTTGATGGAGGAAAGGAAAGACAGGATAGTGTATTTGCAGGTTTACAACATGTTGTATATGAAAATGTTTTGATTCATGATGGAGCCAGACCTTATTTAAAAAAGCAACAGATTGATGATCTGTTAACATGTCTAAAAGAACATCCAGCATGTTTGTTAATGGTACCTTGCAAAGACACAATTAAAAGAGTGATTGATGGTGTTGTCGAAGAAACACTTAATCGTCAAGAATTAATGCAGGCACAGACACCACAGGCTTTTCATACCAAACTGATTTTAGATGCTTACACAAAAGCGATACAACAGCACTATTTGGCTACTGATGATGCTCAAATGGTAGAACATTTTACTGATGAAAAAGTCTATTTTGTTTTAGGGGATTATGAAAACAAAAAAATTACAACAAAAGAGGATTTAAAATAAATCTTTTGAATATAATCAATGGGGTGGTCTTTTGAAAAAGAAAAAACACAGTTTACTTGTTATTATAATATTATTATGTATCTGTTTGACTATTTACTTCTTTATGCCACATCCACCATGTTCATTATCTTCTTTTGACAAAAGAGCTGTCTGGTTTGCGTATGGAGATTTAGAACAGTTTTCTTATGAATCAAAGGAAAGCTTTGAAGAAGATTTTTCACAAGCTATTGAAAATATAAAAGATTATAAAATCAATACCGTTATTGTTCAGGTGCGTGCTTTTAGTGATGCTTTATATGCATCAGATTTGTTTCCTCTCTCAAGAGTGATTACACATCAGGAATCATTATCATTTGATCCATTAGAAGTGATGATTGACATTGCTCATCAACAAGGTATGTCCATTGAAGCATGGATTAATCCCTATAGAGTCTCTTTAAATCAAGCAAGCTTTGAACAGTTTTTAAATCATTCACCGCATCGTGACTGGTTGGAAGATGCAACTCAGACAATTGGTTATGCCACATATCAATATATTTTAAATCCTGCCAGTCAGTCAGTGAGAGATTATATTGTTGATGGAGTGAAAGAAGTTGTGGAAAACTATGATGTTGATGGTATACATTTTGATGATTATTTTTATGTATCAGGAACACATGATGGCACAACAGCCAATCAACGTATGGATTATGTTAATATGCTCATACAGGATGTTTATCAGACAATTAAAGAGGCTGATGAAAATGTTGTATTTGGCATCAGTCCTCAAGGCAATTATGAAAATTGTTTAAATGATGGGGCTGATATTGATACATGGTTAGGGGAAGAAGGCTATATTGATTATTTAATGCCTCAGATATATTGGAGTGATCAGTATGGTGAAGATAAAAAAACAACAACGTTTACTGATCGATGTGAGCAATTTGCAAAAATACCAAGACATCAAAGTGTTATGTTATATGCTGGATTAGCTCTTTATCGTGCTGGTGATGCTGTTGATGAGGATTATGGATGGCAGGAAAACTCTCGTAATATTGCTTCACAAGTTCAAATTCTATATGAAAATGGATATAAAGGTTTTAGTTTATTTCGATATGATTCATTCCTGAAAGAATCATCAATACAGGAATTAAATGAATTATTAAGGCAACATGCATAAAAAAGGATGCGACCAATCGACTTATATAGTCTATTGGATGACATCCTTTTTTGTTTTTGTATGGATTGTTTGTGTCAATTGATAACTTTCATCTATATATTTGAAAATATCTTCATCAGATAATGTTTCATCTAAGATGATAGAAATCCATTTCTTTTTATTCATATGATAAGCTTTATAAAAACCATTTTCTTGAAGTAATTGTAAAATATGTTCTTCTTTTAATTTTAAATTGATGATTTCTACATCCCCGTTTTCAGAAGTGATTTTATTTTTATTGATGTTCATCATTAAAGCATACCATTTTTGGTTATTGTGATGTCTAAAAACGCCATAGTGAGGATCGCTCGTCCATGGAAAATCAGGATAATCATGATATGTTTTTATTATGTAATCAGCAATTCTATTAGCTTGAGGATATATAAAATATTGCGGTGTAGTACATTTGTCTTTGATATCATTTAAAATCTTTTCATATTCTTGACGTATTTTTGTGATAAATTCACCAGTTTGCGCTTTGATACGAAAATTGATATATTCTTCATGAAAAGCTAAATCAATCATTTTTCCATGAATATCTTCATCAGTATTGATAGTAATGACTACTTGAAAGCTATTATCTAAAATATTTTGAATATAAACATATTGATGACATTCTTTTTGAAAGCCATAGGCTATCAGTTTATTAAAATCAATTTTTGTTCTTTGAAATATATCTTGTTCTAAACTCAAGATGAATCACCTCATTATAGAGAATTTAAGAATTCTTGCCATTGATCTTCATGATCAACAAAATATTTAGGACAGATTTTACCAGTAATATCATAATGTCTAATCACATCTTGACTTTGTAAGTGATAGGAGTCCATTAAAGCACGTACGAGTTTTTGTAATGACTGGTAAGTTGCATCATTAAACTGTCCGCTTTCATCAGGATGGCAGCATTCAATAGAAATGGTATCTTTATTACGACTATTAGAAGCATAAGCCACTTCATTTAAAGGAATACATTGAATGATTTCTCCTTCTAATCCAATGATAAAATGGCTAGATACAGAAGTCGTTCTGGTTGTTTTCAGATTTTCAAAATAATCTCTGTTATTTTGAGCAGTGGAACCAGGATTGGCAGTATAGTGAATCACAATACCATTAACTCTTGGTAATGTTTTTCCACTTCGCGAATTGGGATTAACCGTTAAAAATTGATGTTGTATAGATAAGCCATCAACCTGATATTCTTCAATATCATTATGATGACGTGAAGACAGATAAATTGTTCCTATGCCAATGATCAGTAAAATCACAAGCATACAAATCATAGGCTTTTTATTGATTCTTTTTTTCTTTGCCATAAGATCACCTCGCTTTTACATTATGTCATGATAGCATTGAAAATGTATAAATAATTTCTTAATATTTTATAAATTGATGTGGATATCATCTATTATATCATGATTGTTGATTTGAGAATATCAAATGATTATTGTATTGTAAAAAGTATTGATTTTATGAGGTTTTTATATATGTCTGGATTGACAAAAGGGCGTATATGTGGTATATTACGTGAGCATGTAATAAATTTACTGCCTGTCTATATTTAAGATATAGACCATTAGACCATAGGAGGAGGTAAAAAGATGAATAAGTACGAAATCATGTTTATTGTAAAACCTGATGTTGAAGAAGAAACAAGAAATGCATTAATCGAAAACTTCAAAAACATTTTAACAAATGGTGAAGGAACTGTAGATAATGTTAATGAATGGGGATTACGTGATTTTGCTTATGAAATTCAGGATTACAAAAAAGGATATTATGTTGTCGTAGATACAACAACTACTCCTGAAAATATTTCTGAATTTGAACGTATTTCACGTATCAATGCAAACGTTATCCGTCATATGACTCTTAGAAGATCTAAATAAGAAGGTGAATTCTGATGATTAATCGTGTTGTATTAGTTGGAAGAATGACGAGAGATCCTGAGTTAAGAAGAACAAATAGTGGGGCTGCAGTTACAAGCTTTACTTTAGCATTAAATCGTAACTATAATTCAGCAGATGGACAACAGGCTGATTATATCAATTGTGTTGTTTGGAATAAAGTTGCTGAAAATGTAGAAAGATATTGTTCAAAAGGTTCATTGGTAGGTGTCGAAGGAAGACTTCGTTCACGTAGCTATGATAATGCTCAGGGACAAAAAGTGTATGTTGTTGAAGTTGTTTGTGACAGTGTACAGTTCTTAGAAACAAGAGCTGCTAGAGAAAGAGCACAGCAACAGCAACCACAAGTATCACAAGATAACTTCTATGATATGAAAACAGTAGAATTAGAAAAGGATTTTGATAATTCTTTTGATTCATTTGATATCATGGAAGATGATATTCAATTTTAAGGAGGAAAAGGTTTATGGCATTCAAAAGACAAAGACCAAGAAAAAAAGTTTGCTATTTTACAAAAAACAAGATTGATTACATCGATTACAAAGATGTTGAATTATTAAAAAGATTTGTTTCTGCTAACGGTAAAATCATTCCTAGACGTGTAACTGGAACAAGTGCTAAATATCAAAGACAATTAGCAGTTGCTATTAAACGTGCTAGACAAATGGCTTTATTACCATACGTTGGTGAATAATTGAAATAGCCTGAAATTTGAAAATAAATATAAGCCTATAAATACTTGATTATTCAGTATTTATAGGCTTTTTTGTACTTTTTTATTTCTTATAAAGTCTTATAACTTTTTATAATTTTTTTACAAAATGGTGTACGAAATGGTGTAAAAATGAAAAATGGTGTATAAAAATTTGTTTTAGTTTTATAAAAAATGATAGTAGTGTTTACTATCATTTTCTAACTTCTACACCGATTGTTTGATGATCCATTTATAATCCACCCTCTTTTAGTAATAATTATAAGTCTTATTGTTACTAAATGCTAGGTATTATTAGATTAATTAATCTTTAATGTTCATAATAATTCTTTGCATCCATATAAAATATTAATATTTAATTATGATACATAACATATAAGTAAAAGTATGTATCAATCATAATGGTCATTGTCCGACCATTGCGCATACTTGCTACATATCCTTTATAGGATATGACTATATATAAGTGGTACAAAAAGGAGGTAAAGAAGATGGCTAAGAAAAGTATTGTAGCACGAATTGATTTTAAAACAACTCAGGAAAAAAAAGTACAGATGCAACTTAGAGCACAACAGAATGGCGTTACTCTTAGTTACTTGATGAATGATTTGGTAGATTCATACTTACAAGGAGAAAGTTTTTTTATGAAGAGAAAAGAATTTTCTTCATGTTTGGTAAGACTATTACAGGCTTCGCAGTGTATAAGTGATAAGGAAGTAAGAACAGCTATTCAAATGGAATTGGAGGAAATGCAATGTCTAATCTAATATATAAAAACAGACAATATCTTAATGAAGATGCATTGGAAAACATTGTTGCATATGCATTGAGAACTGATAAAGATGATCTGAACAATCCTATACAGAGAATAGCATGGGGAGGACAAGGAATTATTACCAGAACACCTCAGAGTGCCATTGATGGATTTAATGCTGTAAAAAAAATATATCAAAAAACTGATGGAAATCTCTTGCATCATATTATTATTACATTTAGAACACGACATAATCATAAGCCTGTTACTAATTACGAGATAATTCAGATCATGTCAAATGTTGGTTTTCAATTACTTAAAGATGGATTTCAAAATATGTATTTTGTACATAATGAACATGATTCCGTTCATGCTCATCTTGTAATCAATTCTATTAATTTTATGACAGGAAAAAGGATTGCTGACAAAAATCATTTGACTCATGGTATTATTTCTAATCTGTATCAAATGACACCTAATCTGCAATGGGACTTTAGAGTTTTGTATAAAAGAAATGATTATTATATATAATTTTATATATTGATAATGTAGGAAGTATAGGGATATAGAATAAGCATTATTGATGTATTAAAAAATGTTAATTTGAATTAAAAAATCAACTATTTTAATTTTAAAAATGATCATTAAGATATGCTATGGATTCATATTAATTATATAAAATCAATAAAACATATAGATATACATCAAATGATTGGAGGTTTTATATTATGGATGAACCATTAATGACAGTAGAAGAGGTATCAGTAATGCTTAACATTTCAGAACAGACGATAAGAAGATATATAAGAAACAAGGAATTGAATGCAATAAAATTTAAAAGAAGTTATCGTATTACTAGAGATGATTTAAACAGATTTATAAAAGAACGATATGGACGTTGAGTAATAAAGAAAAAGTATAATCTTTCAATTATATATTATATCTGTGAATATAAGATAAGATTGAAGGAGGTACTAAACAATGAGTGAACTTTATATTCAAAATGTTATTCGCAGTCTTAAACAATTAGAGATTGCAAAGGAAAAAATTGATAAGGAAATCAAGGAACATGAAAGTGAAATCAAAAAGTACATGTTGATGTATAATTTAGAGGAGCTTCAGGGAATGAATGGGGAGAAGGCGATTTATAAGGAGATTCTTGGTCGAAGATTTGATTCCAAGAGTTTTAAACAAAACTTTGCAGATTTGTATTATTCTTATATGAAAGATACAAAAAGCTTAAGATTTAAATTTAGCTATTAGGAGTGTTTTATGGAAAAACTAGTATTATCAATTCTAACAGCTATTATGATTTATATTTCAGAGAAAAATAATAACTAGGGATTAGCATTATGCTAATCCCATTAATTTTTATGACGAAAGGAAAATAGAAAAATGAGCGATTTAGTATTATATTTTTCAATAAAATATGAAGGTAATTTTAATAAGATATATAAAGCATTATTAAATAAAGAAAAATTTGATAAAGAAGCAATCATTAAAATGAAAGAACAATTGGATTGTCAATACATAACAATATTTGATGATGAATATCCTGATGAATTAAAAGAAATCAATTGTCCACCATTTGTTCTTTTTTATAAGGGAAATATCAATTTATTGAAAGAGAAAAAAATGTGTTTGGTTTCATTAGAAAATAATCATTCCACTAAATTACTATTAGATCAATTTGTTAAAGATATGATTAGCAAAGATGAGTTTATACTTATACGACCAGATAGGAGTTGGCTATTTGATTGTAAGATAAAGACAATAAAGATTGTGGATAGAGGAATTTCATTTTACGATGATATAGAAAATAATAATACGCTTATTATTAGTGAATATCCAAATTTTGTTGATCCCCCAAAAAAGAACTTACCATTTTCATATAGAATTGTAAGTGGTCTAGCAAATAAGGTTGTACTAGCTCAATGCTATGATACTAATGAAGAAGTTATGACAATTGCGTTTGCAATTGAACAAAATAAAGATATGTACCTTATTGGTAATGAATTTGAGTTATTTGAAATGTTTAATCCTTCAAAGATTAAACATATTGAAAACTATAATGAAATATAGAGGAATTGGGTATGAAGCTAATGACTAATCAAATAGAGAATGAGTTAATAAAATATGGCATTGAAGGGCAAAGTAATTTAGGTTATGACTCAAAAATTATTGTTAAATATTTTAATCCATATGGCAAAGGCACCTGGATGATTACAGGTGGAGAACAAATGGAAAATGGAGATTGGTTATTATTTGGTTATGTCAATCTTATTTGCAGTGAATGGGGATATGTAATGTTATCTGAACTAGAATCTTTAACATTAAAAAATGGATTACCTCTGATTGAAAAAGATTTTTACTTGAAAAATGATATAACAGTTCGAGAAGAATGCATAAGATTGGGAATCGATTGTGATAGTGATGAATGAAGAAGAAATTGATAAATTATATTTTGATCTTGAACCAATAGAGGCAGTCTTATCTATTTTCTCTAGTTTAGAACAAGATGCTAACTCAATATATGTATCTATCCTTGCAGCTGATTATTGGATGAAAATAGTACAGATTCGTAACCAATTAAAAAAGAAACTAGAAAATTTAACCCCTTAGCCATAAAAAAGCTAAGGGGTTTTATTCATCAATTATTGTCTTTGCTATTTTTGCAATTAAATCTAACTGTTTGTTTGTTGCTTTTGAACATATTTCATCAAGTTGTTTAAGATAGTAATTTTTTTCTAATGTAGAAGTGCCTGCAATTAGAAATGCAAGATCAAGTTTAAGATAGTTAGCAATAATTGAAAGAGTCTCTAATGTTGGACATGATTTTCCGTTTTCTGTCTTCGATATATAATAAGAAGATAAATTCAAATCTTGAGCCATTTTCTCTTGTGTGATTTGTAATTCATTTCTTCGAGTTTTAATCCTTTTGCCAATTTTTGCATAATCAATTGTAGAATTGAGCATAATTAATCACCTCATATATTGTTTATCATACAAAGTATTTGTAAAATTAAACACAAACCAATAGAACAAGTTGAACTAATAATGCAATATATGGTAAAATATATTTAAATTAAGGATATTTTTTGAGAGGAGAGAGAGTTATGAAATGTGAAAAATGTGGAAATGAAATAACTGAGGAAGATATATTTTGTCAGAACTGTGGTTGTAAAATTGAAAGGGAAGAGCAAATAGAATTAAATAAAAATATTAACGAAAAAGAAATAGAAACAATTTCCAATAGTGATGATTTAAATTTACATAAAAAGAAAAGTAAAAAA